>JAGXST010000332.1 GCA_018335555.1 Actinomycetota bacterium
CCGGTGACGTTCGTGATCTCGCTGTTCGGCGACGGCGTCGGGATCTACGAGGTGAACAACAGCGGTGGCTGGTACGACGGCGGGTTCGTGTTGGGACTCGGGTTCATCGTCGGTGGTGGCTCGTCGGGCGCCCGCACCGCCCGCAGATGACGTCCGTCGCGGGGCACCCCCCGCCTGATGGACTCCGGCCTCAGTAGACCTCGGGGTCCTGGTCGACGACCCGGGTCTCGCGGACCACGGCACCGCGCCGGCGCGGTGACAGGCCGACGATCAGACCGACCGCGCCGCCGAGCAGGAGGATGAAGCCGACCACCCGGATGTCGATGCCGGCCACCTCGAGCGTCACCGCGAACGCGAGGATGGCACCGAGAACGATCAGAGCGATGCTGCCGCCGATGGTCATGACTGCTCCCTGGTTCACGGCGACGCCAACGCATCGCCTCGCGCAACTCTACGCGGCAGCGGCCGACGGGAGGGGATGCCGCCCCGTTGGGTGACTCGACCATGCAGCGACTCGGCCCGGGATTCGCGATTAGGGTCGACGCGACGACGCGGCACCTGAAGGGGGTGGGGATGACCGAGGGCGGGGAGTCAGGACGTTCGAGCGCGACACCGTCGGCGGACGTCGCCACGGGGGCCCGTGTGGTGATCGTCGACGACGAGGTCGTGAACGTCACGCTGCTCGAGCGCATTCTTCACTCGATCGGGGTGACGCACACGTCACGCGTCACCGATCCGCGCGAGGCGGTCACCCGCATCCTCGACGTGGGGGCCGACCTGGTGCTGCTCGACCTGCACATGCCCGCGATGGACGGTCGGTCGGTGTTGGCCCAACTGCGGGCCCAGCTCCCCTCAGACGAGTACCTGCCGGTGCTCGTGCTCACCGCCGACGGCACCATGGATGCCCGCGACGGCGCACTGCAGGCGGGGGCGAACGACTTCCTGACCAAGCCGCTGGACTACACCGAGGTCACCCTGCGGGTGCGCAACCTGCTCGAGACGCGGGCGCTGCACCGTGATCTTCGTCAGCACAACACGCGGCTGCAGGCAGCGTTGGACGCGCACGCCGAGGACGAGCGCCGGACCGCCGAGGAACAGCGGGCGCGCGCGGCACGGATCGACGCCGCCCTCGAGCCCGGCGTCCTGCACATGGTGTACCAACCGGTCGTCGACCTGGACCGTGGCACACCCGTCGGTTTCGAGGCGCTCGCCCGCTTCGACTGCGAACCGCGACGCCCGCCCAACGAGTGGTTCGACGAGGCGAGCATGATCGGCCGGGGCGCCGAACTCGAACTGGTGGCCGCGACGGCCGCGATCGAGGCGATCCCCCGGCTGCCGACCGGCACGTTCATGTCGATCAACCTCTCCCCTGCCGTCGTGATGTTGCCGCAGGCCGCCGCGCTGCTCGACGGGGTCGACCGGCAGCGGGTCGTGCTCGAACTGACCGAGCACACACGTGTCGACGACTACGCACTGCTGCTCGCGGCGATGGATGCGCTGCAGGCCGGAGGACTGCGCGTCGCCGTCGACGACACCGGCAACGGCTATGCAGGGCTGGCCCACCTGCTGCAACTGCGCCCGCAGGTGATCAAACTCGACCGCGCGCTGACCGGCGGCGTCGACGCGGACCCGGCCCGCCGGGCACTTGCCACCGGACTGGTGACCTTCGCCGCGGAGATCGGCTCGACCATCGTCGCCGAGGGGATCGAGACGGCCTCCGAACTCGAGACCTTGCGCGACCTCGGCATCCTCTGGGGGCAGGGCTACCACCTCGGGCGTCCCGGGCCGCTTCAGACCGCCGCCGCAGCCCCCGACATGGGCCCGTGAGTACCGGCCCGGGCGGCGCACCGGCGCGGGGGCCCTCCCCGCAGGAGGCCGGCGCACCGCGGTCGCTACGGCTCTACGTCGCGGGCTGCGGACTGGTCGCGATCGGGGTGACCGCGCTCGTGGTCGTCCTCGGGCCCGGCGCAGGACTCGGTCGGCCCGAGATCGGCGTGCTGCTGCTGTTGTGGACCTTCACCGTGGCCGCCGGGGTCGTCAAGGTCAACGTCCCCGTGGGAGGCACGCCGGGCATCTACGAGTACACGAGCGTGGTGGAACTCGCCGCCGTGCTGCTGATGGTCTTCCTCGACCCCGGTTGGGCCATCGCGCTGGCAGCGAGCGCCAACGTGCTCTCCGAGGTGTTCTCGGGGCGGCGCGAGCTGGCCAAGATCGGGTTCAACACCGCGTCGGAAGCGATGGCCGTCGGCCTCGGCGGCACCACCTTCCACGTGGTCGCCGCAGGGCTGCCCGTCACCGCGCCGCGGGCACTCGGCGCGGCGCTGCTCGCCAGCCTGGTCTACGTCGCCGTGAACAACGCCGCCTTCGCGGGTGTGCTCGCGATCCTGGCCGGCAGCCTGCGCCGCGCGGTCACCGACACGGAGTTGGGCGCGTCGATGCTCGTCAGCGGCGGCATCGCGACGACCGGCGTCCTGACGGCCGTGTTGGCCGTCGCCGCCCCGTGGGCACTGCCGTTGATGCTGGTGCCGACCCTGCTGGACCGGCTCCGCGCCCGTAGCAGACAGACCAGCCTGGAGCTGGCGGCGGCGAAGGATGCCGCCGAGATCGCCAACCAGGCCAAGAGCGAGTTCCTGCTGCGCATGAGTCACGAGATGCGCACGCCGCTCAACGCGATCATCGGGTTCGGGCAGCTGCTGGAGATGGAGACCGATCTCGGCGATGCGTCGCGAGAACACGTCGACTTCATCGTCCGCTCGGGGCGGCACCTGGCCGTGGTCATCGACGAGGTGCTCGACCTCAGCGAGATCGAGGCCGGACGCCTGGTCCTGACGCCCGAGTCCGTCGACCTGCGGTCGGCCGCCGAGGAATGCATCGACCTGGTGCGCCCGCTGAGCCGGGAACGCGACATCCGGACCGACCTCGTCGCAGGCGACGAGGACCTGCACGTCATGGCGGATGCGCAGCGGCTGCGTCAGGTCCTGCTCAACCTGCTCGGCAACGCCATCAAGTACAACCGGGAGGGCGGCAACATCACCGTGGTCGTCGCACGGTCGGGCGACGCCGCCCGCATCGAGATCAGCGACACCGGTCCCGGCATCGCCCCCGACGACCTGCCGCGGCTGTTCACGCCGTTCGAGCGGCTCCACACCGGCCCGTCACCGGTCAAGGGCACCGGCATCGGCCTGACGGTCGCCCGACACTTCGTCGAAGCCATGGGCGGACACGTCGAGGTCAGCAGCGAACTCGGTCGGGGAAGCACCTTCACGGTCGTGCTCCCTCGAGCGGAACACGCCCCGTGATGGTGCCCGTGCCGAGGATCAGAACACGTCGGGGTCCTGGTCGACCACGCGGGTGGTCCTGGTAGCGGCTACCCGCCGTTGCCGGAGGGACAGGCCGACGATGACGCCGATGACACCTCCGAGCATGAGGATGAAGCCCACCACCTGGATGTCGATGCCGGCCACCTCGAGCGTCACCGCGAACGCCAGGATGGCGCCGAGCACGATCAGAGCGATGCTGCCGCCGATGGTCATGTCGCTACTCCCTCGGTCACGCGACGCTCACAGCGCCGCTCGTCGGCACCACTCTACGCCCACAGGTCAGCGAAGTGGCATGGCCGACGCGGCGATCGGGGCGGGCAGGGCCGAGGTACCGACGAGGTACTCGTCGACCGAGCGGGCCGCGGCCCGGCCCTCGGCAATGGCCCACACGATCAGGCTCTGACCGCGGCCCATGTCACCGCACACGTAGACCCCGTCCACGTCGGTGGCGTAGCCGTCGTCGCGGGCGACGTTGCCGCGGTCGGTCAGCGACACGCCGAGTTGGTCGAGCAGGCCGTCCTTCTCGGGCCCGACGAACCCCATCGCGAGCAGCACGAGATCGGCCTCGAGTTCGAAGTCGCTGTCCTCGACCCGTTCGAACCGGCCGTCGACGAACTCGACCTCGTGGGCCTGCAACGCCCGGACCCGACCGTTGTCGTCGGCGAGGAACGCCTCGGTGTTGACGCTGAAGACCCGCTCGCCACCCTCCTCGTGGGCCGATGAGGTCCGGAACTTCATCGGCCAGGTCGGCCACGGGTTCTCGGCCGGGCGCTCCTCGGGCGGGCGCGGCATGATCTCGAACTGGTGCACCGAGACCGCCCCCTGGCGGTGCGAGGTACCGAGGCAGTCCGCACCGGTGTCGCCGCCGCCGATGATGACGACGCGCCGGCCCGCGGCCGAGATCGGGACGTCCTCGACGGCGAGGTCACCCTGTTGGGCCCGGTTCGCCCACGGCAGGAACTCCATCGCCTGGTGGATGCCGTCGAGGTCACGACCCGGGATCGGCAGGTCACGCGCGACGGTGGACCCGCCGGCGAGGACGACCGCATCGAAGTCGGCCTGCAGTTGATCGGCACTGACGTCGACGCCGACGTTCACGCCGGTGCGGAACTGCGTCCCCTCGGCCTCCATCTGCTCGATCCGCCGGTCGACGTGGCGCTTCTCCATCTTGAACTCGGGGATGCCGTAGCGCAGCAGACCACCGATGCGGTCGGCCCGTTCGAACACGACCACGTCGTGGCCGGCCCGGGTCAGTTGCTGGGCGGCGGCCAGGCCGGCGGGGCCCGAACCGACGACCGCGACCCGCTTGCCGGTCTTCACCGACGGGGGCCTGGGCACGACCCAGCCCTCGGCCCAGGCCCGGTCGACGATCTCGACCTCGACCTGCTTGATGGTGACCGGGTCCTCGTTGATGCCGAGCACGCACGCGGCCTCGCACGGGGCCGGGCACAGCCGTCCGGTGAACTCGGGGAAGTTGTTGGTGGCGTGCAGGCGGTCGATGGCCTGCTTCCAGTGGTCGCGGTAGACCAGGTCGTTCCAGTCCGGGATCAGGTTGCCCAGCGGGCAGCCGTCGTTGCAGAAGGGGATGCCGCAGTCCATGCACCGGCTGGCCTGGCTCTGCAGCTTGTCCTGCGCGAAGGGCAGGTAGACCTCGCGCCAGTCGCCGACCCGCTCACCGACCGGCCGGCGGGCCGGCAGTTCGCGTTCGTGCTTCAGGAATCCCCGGACGTCACCCATGGTGTTCTCGTCTCGTTCGTCGCGCCCGCGCGGGGCGTGCCAGCAGTCGTTCGTCAGGTCAGCCGCGCGCGGAGGCCATGATGGCCTCGTCGACGTCCTGGCCCTGTTCCTCGGCGAGGCGGCTCGCCTCGAGCACGCGCTTGTAGTCGCGCGGCATGACCTTCTTGAACCGGCGCACCTCGTTGTGCCAGTCGTCGAGCAGACGCCCGGCGACCATGGACCCGGTCAGCTCGCGGTGGGTGCGGATCTCGTCACGCAGCCAGGACTTGTCGGGCTCGTCGAGTGGGTCGAGGTCGACCATCTCGGGATTGAGCAGGCCGCGGAAGGTGTGGCCGGGGTCGTAGACGTACGCGATCCCGCCCGACATCCCGGCGCCGAAGTTGCGGCCGGTCGGTCCGAGGACGACCGCCCGACCGCCCGTCATGTACTCGCAGCCATGGTCGCCGACGCCTTCGACGACGGCGGTCGCGCCGGAGTTGCGCACACAGAAGCGTTCACCGACCACGCCACGCACGTAGGCGCGACCACCGGTGGCGCCGTAGAGCATGACATTGCCCGCGACGATCGCCTCCTCGGCGACGAAGTCGGGATGGACCTGCTCGGGCGGGCGGATCACCAGTGTGCCGCCGGACAGCCCCTTGCCGACGAAGTCGTTGGCGTCGCCGTACAACCGCAGCGTGATGCCCTTCGGCACGAAGGCTCCGAAGCTCTGGCCGGCCGAACCACGGAAGGTCACGTCGATCGTGTCGTCGGGCAGCCCGAGCCCGCCGTACCGCTTGGTCAGCTCGTGACCGAGCATCGTCCCGACGGTCCGGTTGAGGTTCGCGATCGGCAGCTCGACCTGGACCGCCTCACCGTGTTCGAGGGCCGGCTGCGCCAGGTCGATCAACTGGTTGTCGAGCGCCTTGTCCAGGCCGTGGTCCTGCGGCTTGGTGCAGTGCAGGTCCTGCTCCCACGGGGAGGTCGGCACGTGCAGTATCGGGGCGAGGTCGAGTCCCTTCGCCTTCCAGTGCTCGACCGCGTCGGCCACCTCGAGCGCGTCGACCGCTCCGATGGCCTCGTCGAGGGTGCGGAAGCCGAGTTCGGCGAGCAGTTCGCGCACCTCCTCGGCGATGTATTCGAAGAAGGTGACGACGAACTCGGGCTTGCCGTTGAACTTGGCCCGCAGCTCGGGGTTCTGGGTCGCGACGCCGACCGGGCAGGTGTCGAGGTGGCAGACGCGCATCATGATGCAGCCCGACACGACCAGCGGCGCGGTCGCGAAGCCGAACTCCTCGGCACCGAGCAGCGCGGCGACCATCACGTCGCGGCCCGTCTTGAGCTGTCCGTCGACCTGCACCACGATGCGGTCGCGCAACCCGTTGACCAGCAGGGTCTGCTGGGTCTCGGCCAGGCCGAGCTCCCACGGCCCACCCGCATGCTTGAGCGAGTTGAGCGGCGACGCGCCCGTCCCGCCGTCGTGCCCGGAGATCAGCACCACGTCGGCCTTGGCCTTGGACACCCCGGCCGCGACCGTGCCGACCCCGACCTCGGCCACGAGCTTGACGTGCACCCGGGCCGACGGGTTGGCGTTCTTGAGGTCGTGGATGAGTTGCTTCAGGTCCTCGATCGAGTAGATGTCGTGGTGTGGCGGTGGGCTGATCAGCCCCACCCCCGGCGTCGAGTAGCGGGTCTTGGCGATCCAGGGCCACACCTTCTGGCCCGGCAACTGGCCGCCCTCGCCCGGCTTGGCGCCCTGCGCCATCTTGATCTGGATGTCGTCGGCGTTGGTCAGGTACTCCGAGGTCACGCCGAACCGGCCGGAGGCGACCTGCTTGATGGCCGAGCGGCGCAGGTCCCCGTCGGCGTCGGGCGTGAAGCGCTCGGGGTCCTCGCCGCCCTCGCCGGTGTTCGACTTCGCGCCGAGCCGGTTCATCGCGACGGCCAGGGTCTCGTGCGCCTCGGCCGAGATCGAGCCGTAGCTCATGGCACCGGTGGAGAACCGTTTGACGATCTCGCTGACCGGTTCGACCTCGTCGATCGGGATCGGCGTCCGCTCCCCTGCCTTGAACCGGAACAGCCCGCGCAGCGTCATCAGCCGCTCGGACTGCTCGTCCACCCGGGCCGTGTACTCCTTGAAGACGTCGTAGCGCTGCGAGCGGGTGGCGTGCTGGAGCCTGAACACCGTCTCGGGGTTGAACAGGTGCTCCTCGCCCTCGCGCCGCCACTGGTACTCCCCGCCGACCCACAGGTCGCGGTGAGCGGCCTCCTCGGGACGGTCGAGGTGCGCGAAGCGGTGACGCAGCGCCACCTCCTCGGCGATGTCGTCGAGGCCGATGCCACCGAGCTTGGTCGAGGTGCCGGTGAAGTAGCGGTCGACGAGGTCCTGCGACAGCCCGATCGCCTCGAAGACCTGTGCGCCGGTGTAGGACGCGACCGTCGAGATGCCCATCTTGGACATGATCTTGAGCACGCCCTTGGTGCAGGCCTCGATGTAGTTGTGTACCGCCTCGTCGTGGTCGAGGCCGGCGAGGAACCCTTCGCGGATGAGGTCGTCGATGGTCTCGAAGGCGAGGTAGGGGTTGATCGCGGCGGCGCCGTACCCGATCAGCAGGGCCATGTGGTGGACCTCGCGGGCGTCGCCGGCCTCGACGACAAGCCCGACCTTGGTGCGGGTCTTCTCGCGGATCAGGTGGTGGTGGACCGCGCCGGTCAGCAGCAGCGACGGGATCGGTGCCAGTTCGGGGTTGGAGTAGCGGTCCGAGAGCACGATGATCCGGGCACCGTCGTCGATGGCGGCGCTGACCTTCGCGCACACCTCGTCCAACGCCCGGCGCATCCCGGCGCCACCTTCGGCCACCGGGTACAGCCCGTCGATCGCGAACGGTTCGAACCCGGGGTTCTCGCCGTCCTCGTTGATGTAGAGGATCTTGGCGAGGTCCTCGTTGGACAGCACGGGCTTGGGGATCACGATCTGCCGGCACGACTCGGGACCCGGTTCGAGCAGGTTCGTCTCGGGGCCGATCGTGCCGGCCATCGAGGTGACCAGCTCCTCGCGGATCGCGTCCAGCGGCGGGTTGGTGACCTGGGCGAACAGTTGGCTGAAGTAGTCGAACAGCAGCCGCGACCGTTGCGAGAGCACCGCGATCGGGGTGTCGGTTCCCATCGACCCGATCGGTTCGTAGCCGATGCGCGCCATCGGCCCGAGGATGATCTTGAGTTCCTCGGTCGTGTAGCCGAAGGTGCGCTGACGCTTGACCACGGAGGCGTGCTGGGGGGTCAGCAGGTCGCGGTCGGGCAGGTCCTCGAGCCGCAGCAGTCCGTCGCGGAGCCAGTCGCCGTAGGGCTGCGCCCCCGCGAGTTCGGCCTTGAGTTCCTCGTCGTCGACGATGCGGCCCTGCTCGGTGTCGACCAGGAACATGCGGCCCGGCTGCAGCCGGCCCTTGGTGACGACCGTGGCCGGGTCGATGTCGAGCACCCCGACCTCGGACGCCATGACGACCAGACCGTCCTCGGTCACCCAGTAGCGCGAGGGGCGCAGGCCGTTGCGGTCGAGCACCGCCCCGATCACCGAGCCGTCGGTGAACGCGATCGACGCGGGGCCGTCCCACGGCTCCATGATGGCCGAGTGGAAGGCGTAGAAGGCGCGACGCTCGTCCGGCATCGAGGTGTGGTTCTCCCACGCCTCGGGGATCATCATCAGCACGGCGTGCGGCAGGCTGCGACCGCCGAGGTGGAGCAGTTCGAGGCACTCGTCGAAGCTGGCCGTGTCGGACGCATCCGGCGTCATGATCGGCAGCGCCCGCTGCAGGGCGTCGCCGAACAGCGGCGTCGAGATCGAGCCCTCGCGGGCGCGCATCCAGTTGCGGTTGCCCATGACGGTGTTGATCTCGCCGTTGTGGGCCACCATCCGGTAGGGGTGGGCCAGCGGCCACGACGGGAACGTGTTGGTCGAGAACCGCGAGTGGACCAGCGCGAGCGCGCTGTCGAGGCGTTCGTCGTGCAGGTCGAGGAAGAAGTCGCCGAGTTGCACGCTGGTGAGCATGCCCTTGTAGACCAGGGTACGGCCCGACAGCGACGGGAAGTAGACCGTCGACGGTGGCGCGTCCGCCCGCGCCTCCTGCTCGGCCGCCCCGATTGCTTCCCCGGAGCCCACCGAACCGGTTCCTCCCCCGGGGCCCACCGAACCGGCCCCGACCTCGTGTTCGATGCGCTTGCGCAGCACGTAGGCGCGCCGCTCGAGGGCCATGCCCGACAGCGGTACCTCGCCGTCACGGGCCGCGACGATCAGTTGGCGGAAGGTCGGCTCGACGTCACGCGCCATCGACCCGATCGCGGAGTCGTCGATCGGCACCTCGCGCCAGCCGACGGTGCGCAACCCCTCGTCGGCCACGATCGCGTCGACGGCCTTGGCCGCCGCGTCCGCCTCGGCCGCGTCCTGCGGCAGGAACGCGGTCCCGATCGCGTAGGTGCCGGCCTCGGGGAGCGGGAAGTCGCACACCTCGCGCAGGAACGCGTCCGGTACCTGGATCAGGATGCCTGCGCCGTCACCGACGTTGTCCTCGGCGCCGGTCGCACCGCGGTGGTCGAGGTTCTGCAGGGCCTTGAGCCCCAGCGCGACCATGCGGTGGCTGCGCCGGCCGTGCATGTCGACCACGAAGGCGACGCCACAGGCGTCGTGCTCGAACGCCGGGTCGTACAGCCCCTGGGCCGAGGGAACCAAGGACGGTGCGGACGAGGACACGGGTGCCACCACGGCAAGACCCCTACCGGTCGAGGACAAAGACGGACAGGCGGGGGCGCCGTTGCCACCAGCACTGCGAAGGATAGCGGCCGAACGTCGCCAACCGTCACTTCGACGCACGGCGCCAACGGTGCAGGATCGGTTCGGTGTAGCCCGAGGGCTGTTCCCGCCCGGCGAAGACGAGTTCGCTGGCGGCAGCGAACGCCGGACCGTCGAACCCGGGCGCCATCGGCCGGTAGAGCGGGTCGTCGGCGTTCTGTTGGTCGACCACGGCCGCCATGCGCCGCAGCGACGCGGTCACCTCGTCCTGGGTCACGACGCCGTGGTGGAGCCAGTTGGCGACGTGCTGCGAGGAGATGCGGCAGGTGGCCCGGTCCTCCATCAACGCGGTGCCTGACAGGTCGGGGACCTTGGAGCAGCCGACACCGTGCTCGACCCAGCGCACCACGTAGCCCAGGATCCCCTGCAGGTTGTTGTCGAGTTCGGCCCGGCGCTCCTCGGCCGACCACGGCGTGCCGTCGGCGACCGGCAGGGTCAACAGCTCGTCGAGGGACGCACGCCTCCGCCCGGCCAACTCCTGCTGGCGGGCCTCGACGTCGACCCGGTGGTAGTGGGTGGCGTGCAG
>JAGXST010000333.1 GCA_018335555.1 Actinomycetota bacterium
CCTCCGGCGCGCCGCGTATCCCTGCGGATCGGCTGGCGGCCTGGCGTGCCTTCCTCGAGGCGCACGCCCGCGTGACCGAGGTCCTGGCGCGAGAACTTCGTGACGAGGTGCAGTTGCCGCTGGCCTGGTACGACGTGCTCGTGCACCTGCAGGAGGCCGAGGACCACCGGCTGCGCATGCAGGAACTCGCCGAGGCCGTGCTGCTGTCCAAGAGCGGTTTGACGCGCCTGGTCGACCGGATGGAGTCCGAGGGACTGGTCCGTCGGGCGGCGTGCACCGACGACCGGCGTGGCACGTTCGCCGAACTCACGACCCAGGGGTTCGAACTGCTGCGCTCGACGGCACCGACCCATCTGCGCGGCGTCGACGCGCACTTCACCTCGCTGCTCGACGACGACGAGGTCGCCGTCGTCACGGCGGCGCTGCGACGTATCGCCGAGGGCGCAGCGGCCGAGGTCTGACGACGTCGCGCCGGGACAGGACGAACGCCCCGGCGCAAGGTGCGCGCCGGGGCGTCGTGTCACCCCTGACCAGGGGTCGGGTGTTCAGGCGCGAACCTGAACGGGCTCAGGCCTGAGCCTGGGCGAAGGCCCTCAGGCCTGAGCCTGGGCGAGCTGAAGGTCGATCTCGATCTTGAGGTTCTTGCCGACGAGCACGCCGCCGGTCTCGAGCGCGGCGTTCCAGGTGATGCCGAACTCCTCGCGGTCGAGCGTGGTGGTCGCGGAGAAGCCGGCCTTGTCGTTGCCCCACGGGTCCTTGATCAGGCCGAGGTAGGTCACCTCGAGCTCGACCGGGCGCGTGACGCCGCGGATGGTGAGCTCGCCCGGGACGACGTACTCGCCGTCACCGGCGTCCTTGACGGAGTCGGAACGGAAGGTGAGCGTGGGGTGGGTCTCGACGTCGAGGAAGTCCTCGCTGCGCAGGTGCTCGTCACGCTTGGCGTCGTTGGTGTCGATCGAGGCCGCCTGGATGGTGACGTCGACGGTGGAGTTCTCGAGCTGGTCTGCGATGACGATCGTGCCCTCGAACGTGCTGAAGCGACCACGGACCTTGCTGACGACGAGGTGCTTGGCGACGGCTTCGATGCTCGAGTGGGACGCGTCGACGACCCAGGTGCCGGCGGTGGGCAGCGTTGCGGTGGTGGTGGCGGTCATGTGGAGTTCCTCTGATCGGTGGCGGCGGGAGCCGCGGGCGGTGACGGGTGAAGCGGCGTCATGGCATCATTCGGTGCCGACGTAGTTGCGTATGCAATGAAGAACGATACTTGAAGCTACAACCTTCCGTGTCCCCCGTCTCCGTGCGGACACCGCGCGGACACAAGGGTCCGATGGCCCCACCGCGCCCCGACGGAAAACGCGACCATCGGCGTCAACCGCTAGCGTGGGAGCCAGCTTTCGCGCTCTCGCCCAACCAGGAGACCCCTGCCCGATGAGCGAATCCAAGGACACGCTTTCCATCACCGACAACCGCACCGGTCGGACCTACGAGATCCCGGTCGAGGACGGTGCGATCCGCGCGATGGACCTGCGCCAGATCAAGGTCGGCGACAGCGACTTCGGGCTGCTGGCGTACGACCCGGCCTTCAAGAACACCGCCAACGTGCGCAGTGACATCACGTTCATCGACGGTGATGCCGGGATCCTGCGCTACCGCGGCTACCCGATCGAGCAACTCGCCGAACACTCGTCGTTCCTCGAGGTGGCCTACCTGCTCATGCACGGCCAACTCCCCGACGGCAGCCAGCTCGAGGCGTGGACCCACGAGATCACCCACCACACCTTCATCCACGAGAACATCAAGCAGTTCATGGATGGATTCCACCACGATGCCCACCCCATGGGGATGCTGGTGTCGACCGTGGGTGCGCTCTCGACGTTCTACCCCGAGGCCAAGGACATCAGCGACGCCGACAACCGGCACAAGCAGATCGTGCGGTTGATCGCGAAGTTCCCGACGCTGGCCGCGTTCGCCTACCGGCACTCGATCGGGATGCGCTACGCCTACCCGGACAACGACCTGTCGTTCGCGGGCAACTTCCTCAACATGATGTGGAAGACGACCGAGCTCAAGTACGAGCCCGACCCCGTGCTCGAAAAGGCGATGGACGTCCTGCTGATCCTGCACGCCGACCACGAGCAGAACTGCTCGACCACCACGATGCGCACCATCGGTTCGTCCGACGCCGACCCCTACTCGGCAGCCGCTGGTGCGACTGCGGCCCTGTACGGACCCAAGCACGGTGGCGCCAACGAGGCCGTGCTCAGCATGCTCGAGGAGATCGGCTCGGTCGACCAGATCCCGGACTACGTCAAGGCCGCCAAGGAGGGCAAGTTCCGCCTGATGGGCTTCGGCCACCGGGTGTACAAGAACTACGACCCGCGGGCGAAGGTGATCCGCAAACTCGCCCACGACGTCTTCGAGGTGACCGGCAAGAACGAGCTGCTCGACATCGCGGTGGAACTCGAGAAGATCGCACTCGAGGACGACTACTTCGTCGAGCGCAAGCTCTACCCCAACGTCGACTTCTACTCGGGGATCATCTACCAGGCGATGGGCTTCCCCACCTCGATGTTCCCGGTCCTGTTCGCCATGGGGCGCATCCCCGGCTGGCTCGCCCACTGGCAGGAGAACCTGCTCGACGACGAGCAGGCCATCGTCCGCCCGCGCCAGCTCTTCGTCGGCGCGGACGAGCGCGACTACGTCCAGGTCACCGACCGCTGACCTGACCGCAGGATTCCCGACGGCCGGCGCAGTGGCGCCGGCCGTCCCCAATTCGCAGTTGCGTGCGTCCTGGCGTACAACGGCCCGGCGCAGGATGCCCGAAAGGGCCGGCCCGGCACCGCGGTCCACAACCGGCGCGAGGTCGCCGGGACGGTGGGCCGGCGCGTACCCGATCCAACGGGTATGTCCTGGACCGCATTGCGTCACACGGCCGCCCGGCAACACGGTGTGGTGTCCCGAGCGTGCGCCCGCGGTGCCGGCCTGCCGGCGGCGACACTGGTCTCCCGCGCCCGCCGCGAAGCGTGGGCCGAACTGGCGCCCGGATGCTGGCTCCTGCCCGGCGCCCCCGAGTCGCTGCATGCCCGCGTCCAGGCGGCACTGCTGGCCTACCCGAGCAGCGTCGCCACCGGCTGGACCGCCGCTGCCCTGCTTCGCCGCGCCGTCACGCGTGTCGACGGGCTCGAGGTGGTCACGACGACGCGTGTGCTACGTGAACTGGCCGGGGTGGCGGACGACGCCGCCCTGACCGACCTGGCGATCGACATCCGCCTGCACCGCCGCGCCGCCATCGCCGAAGCTGCCGCGCTACTCCAGCGCGATGCGCGGTTTCGCGGGCGTGCAAGGCTCCGCCGGATCGTGGCCCTGCTCGCCGACGACGGCTCGGACTCCGGTTTCGAGCATCGCGTCGTCGCTCGTCTGACCACGGCCGGGCTCGCGCCCGACGGCCAGCAGGGGCGGGTCGAAACCCGCGACGGCGTCCGGCGACTGGGTGGTGCTGCAGTTGACCTGGGAGATGTTCCACCGCGAGTGGGACGACTTCATCGCCCTCCTGACCGGCGTCCTCGCAGCCCGCGCCGGAAGCGTGCATCCTGAACCGGTTCTGTGAACGTCAGGATGCACGGATATCGGGCGGCAGGGGTGGGTCAGGACTGGGCGTGGTCCTCCGCGGTGATGAGGGTGCGGCCGACGACGGCCTGGCTGATGCCGGTCTGGTCGAGGTGCTTGCACAGCCCTCCCATGAAGAACGGGAAGCCCGCACCCATGATCATGCCGGTGTCGATGTCGCGCGCGTCCGCGACGGTGCCGTCGTCGAGCATCCGGCCGCACTCGTCGGCCGCGGCCTCGAGCGCCATCCGGCGGATCTCGTCGTCGGTCAGCGGCGTCGCGCCCTCGTCGACCTCGACCAGCTCACGGACCTGCGCGTATACCTCGCCCCCGGCCGACCAGTCATAGACCCCCGGCAGGTCGCTGTTGGCGATCGCCGCGAAGTTGTCGTCGATCACGAACCGGTCCGGGTAGGCCTCGGCCAGGGTCTCGGCCGTGTGGAACGCGACCTTCAGCCCGACCAGGCCGAACAGTTCGAACGGGCCCATCGGCAGCCCGAGTCCCTTGATCGCCTCGTCGATCTGCTTGAAGTCGTTGCCGCGGCGCAGCGCCTGTACCGCGGTGCCGTTGAAGCGGCTGAGCAGCCGGTTGACGATGAAGGCGGGACGGTCGGCGCACTGGACGCCGGTCTTCTTGAGCTTCTTGGCCACGTCGAACGCCGTGGCCATCGCCTCGTCGGCGACACCCTCGGGCCTGATGACCTCGACCAGCGGCAGGATCGCCACGGGGTTGAAGAAGTGGAAGCCGAGGACCCGTTCGGGGTGCGCGAGCTTGGACGCCATCTCCCCCACCGACAACGACGAGGTGTTGGTGGCCAGGATCGCGCCCTCGTCGAGAACCTCCTCGAGGTCGGCGAAGATGGCCTGCTTGAGGTCCATGCGCTCGAGGACGGCCTCGATGACCCAGTCGGCCCCGCGCACGTCCTCGTAGGAGGTGGTGTAGGTCACCAGGCCCTTGAGGAACTCGGCCTTGCCGGGCTTGATGCGACCCTTGGCGACCAGCTTGTCCAGTTCGCCCTCGATGTGTTCACGGCAGCGGCCGAGCACGCCCTCGTCGATGTCCTTCATCACCAGCGGCAACTCGAGACGCTGCAGGTGGAGGGAACCGAGTTGGGCGCCCATCAGGCCGGCGCCGACCACGGCGACCTTGCCCAGACGGCGCGGTTGCGCGTCGGGGCGCCACGGCTGCTTCTTCGCCCGACTCTGGACCAGGTCGAACGCGTACACCGAGGCCTGCGCCTGGTCGGCCGGCAGCAGTTCGGCCAGCGCGTCGGCCTCACGCTCGCGGCCCTCGGCGAGGTCGCCGCCACGCGCGGCGAACTCGATGAGTTCCAACGCCAGGTACGGGGCACGGGTGGCGCCGTGGACCTTCGCGTCGGCGAAGGCACGGGCGTTGGCCAGCGCTTCGTCGAGGCCGGCGGTGGGGTCAACCTCACGCGCGATCGTCTCGTCGCCGGTGACGAGTCGCTCGAGCAGGGCCAACGACTCGTCGAGGAAGACGGCCGAGTCGATCAGGCGGTCGGCGAACCCGCGCTCGAACGCCTCCCTGGGCTTCATGACCTTGTTGTTGTTGAGCGCGTTGACCACGATCGCGTCGACCGCGTTCTGAGCACCCGCGATCCGGGGCGCCAACTGGGTCCCGCCCCAGCCGGGCAGGATCGAGAGGAACACCTCGGGGAACGCGACCGCGGCAGCACCGGTCGACACGGTGCGGTAGTCGCAGTGCAGCGCGATCTCGAGCCCGCCGCCCATGCAGGCACCGTTGATGGCGGCCAGGGTCGGGAACGGCAGGTCCATCAGCCTGGCGAACACCTCGTGGCCACCGCGACCACCCGCCCGCGCACCCTCGGCGTCCATGCCCGTGAACTGGGTCAGGTCGGCGCCGACGGCGAAGATGAAGTGCTTGCCGGTCAGCAGCAGGCCCTTGACGTCGGTCTGCGTCGCCAACTCGTCCAACGCGTCGGACAGCGACCCCAGCGCCTGCGCCCCGAAGGTGTTGGGCTTTTTGTAGTCCTGCCCGTTGTCCATGGTCAGGACCGCGAGCCGGCCGGCCGTCGGCGATGCGTCGTAGGTCAGCTTGAACTGCGTGTACGCGTCCGTCATCGGGTCACTCCTGCGAAATCGTCTGGTGTCGGTGGGGTGACCCGGGTCACACCCGCTCCCACAGGATGGCGGCGCCCATACCGAGGCCGACGCACATGGTGGTCAGGCCGAGCTGTGCGTCGGGGTTGCGCTTGAAGTAGGTCGCGACCTGCATGGCGAGGCGCGCGCCCGAGAACGCCAGCGGGTGGCCCATGGCGATGGCACCGCCGTAGGGGTTGACGTTCGGGGCATCGAGCGGCAGCCCGAAGTGGTCGAGGAAGGCGACGCACTGCACGGCGAACGCCTCGTTCATGTCGATGACGTCGAGATCCCCGATCGACAGACCGGCGCGGCCGAGCAGCTTCTCGGTGGCCGGAATCGGTCCCGATCCCATCGTCTCGGGCGCGACGCCGACGAAGGTGTAGTCGCGGATGCGCATCGTCGGGGTCAGCCCGTACTCCTCGACGGCGGCCTTCGAGGCCAGTAGCACGCCGCCCGCGCCGTCGTTGAGGCCTGCGGCGTTGCCCGCGGTCACGTAGCCGCCCGGTCGGAAAGGCGAGCGCAGCTTGACCAGGTCGTCCATGGTCGTGCCCGGGCGCGGGTGCTCATCGACGCGCACGACCTGCCAGCCGGCCTCGGCCGACCAGACCGTGGCCGGGACGACGTGGTCGTCGAAGACGCCGTCGGCCTGGGCCTTGCCGACGCGTTCCTGCGATCCCAGGGCGTACTCGTCGCAACGCTCGCGCGTGACCGCGGGGAATTCGTCGTGCAGGTTCTCGGCGGTGTTGCCCATGACCAGTGCGGAGCCATCGACCAGCTTGTCGGACAGGAACCGCGGGTTGGGATCCACCTCGGCGCCCATGGGGTGGTGGCCCATGTGCTCGACGCCGCCGGCGAGTACGAGGTCCTGCGCCCCGACCCGGATCGCATTGCCGGCGTTGACGATGGCGGTCAGCGCACCGGCACACATCCGGTCGAGCGCATAGCCGGGCACCTGGTTGCCGAGCCCGGCGAGGATCGCCAGCGAACGACCGAGGGTCAGGCCCTGATCGCCGACCTGGGCGGTCGCGGCCCACACGACGTCGTCGATGCGGTCCGCGGGGACCGACGGGTTGCGCTCGAGCAGGGCGCGGATGGCCCGGACCGACAGGTCGTCTGCGCGGGTGCCTGCGTAGTAGCCGGTGTCCTTGGCGCGCCCGATGGGCAGGCGGACCCCGTCGACGTAGAAGGCGTCGCCGATCGGGGCGCGGATCGTGTCGTTGAGTTCGGGCACGTCGGGCTCCGTTTTCGGTCGATGACGGCGGCGGTGGACCGCGGGCGGCACCGGCGCCACCCCGTCACGGAACGATGTTCGCGCATCCGTTCCATCGACTGCAAGGTGACACAAACGTCAACCCGCCCCGGACATGGCGGGGCGGGTCGAGGTCGCGCTTGCGGATCGCGCGGCGGGCAGGGCTCAGCGCTTGCCGAGGCCCGAGAAAGCCCAGCTGAGCTCGCGGCGGGTCAGGTTCCAGGCCATGGCGGTCCCGGCGACGAGCATGGCCGTGAGCGCCTGCAGCGGTGCGGGCACGCCGTCGGCCGGCTGCGAGGCGGGCGTGGCGGCGAACGCACCGTCGCCGCCGACCGGGCCGGAGGCGGCCGCGACGCCGGGAGCGACCAGGGGCTGGTCGTACTCGAGCATCCCGACCTCGTCGTCGGGGGCACCGGCACGGCGCGGCGCGAGTTCGACGCCGGGAAGGACCGAGGACTGCATGGCGCCGAAGCCGAAGTCGCGGCTGCGCAGGGCCCGGAACGCCTCGAACTGGGCGCGGCGGTCCGGTGACCACTCGTACGCCCCGCCCGCGGCCATGACGTGGTCGGCGCTGCGCTGCTGCCCGTTCGCGGCGTCGTCGGAGTCGCCCGCAGCGGCGTCCTCGTCGTCGTCCGAGCCCTCGGCGTCCTCGACCGGGCTCTCGGAGGACCCCGGATCCGGCGCGTCGGGTGACGGCGACTCCGACGTCTCGCCGAGATCCACCTCGACGTCCCCGGCCTTGACCCCACCCTCGAGCTTCAGGTCTGGCTCGTCGAGGTCGACCTCGAGCTTCGGGTCGAGCTCCACGTCGTCGGTGAGCTGGACCTCGAGATCGGCCTCGAGGCCTTCCTCGTCGACGCTGATCCCGGGCAGTTGCAGGGTCTGTGCGGCGGCAGGTGCCGCCTGGAGCCCGATCACTGCCACCAGGGTGGCCAGCAAGGTCATCAGCCGCTTGCGTCCCATGTCGTCTTCCCCGCTCCGCCGGATCCGCTTTCCGGCTCTCCCAGGGACCAACGAACCGATCCCGCCCGGGTTACGGGCGAATTGTCCTGGCCGATCGTCGGTGCCGTTCACCGCCGTCGCACCCGGGACCACCGCCGGACGGAGGCATTCAGCCGAAGGAGGCCTCCACGTCGGCCTCGGCCTGCTCGAGACGGGTCTGTGCGCTCTCCCAGGCGGTGAGCAGTTCCGCAGCGCGGTCCTTGGCCGATCCGTGCTCGGCCACCAACCGCTTGACCTGCTCGCCGTCGGCGTACACCTCGGGATCGGCGAGCTGCCGCGTCAGGTCGGCGACGCGAGCCTCCACCTTCGCCAACTCGCTCTCGAGGCGCCCGACCTCGCGCCGCAGGTCCTTGGTGGCGCGATGGCGGGCGTTGCGCAGATCCGCAGCCCGGCGCTTGTCCTCAGCGGCTCCGCGGCCCTTCGCGGCCGACGCCGGCGCCGGCGGGGGTGCGCTGCCACCACCTCGGGTACCGCCCGACTTCGCGGGGCTGGCGGCGCCCGACGGCAGCCCGGCGGCCTCGCGTCGCCACTGCAGTTCCTCGTAGGTGCCGTCGAACCACCGGGCGATGCCACCGCCGACCTCGACGATCGCATCGGCCACCCCGCGGATGACGTGGCGGTCGTGGGTGATCAGCAACACCGTGCCCGGATAGGCGTTGATCGCGTCCTCGAGCACGTCGCGGCTGGAGAGGTCGAGGTGGTTGGTCGGCTCGTCGAGCAGCAGCAGGTTGACCGGTGACGCCATGGCCTTGGCGAGCCCGAGCCGGGTCCGTTCGCCGCCCGAGAGCTGCCCCACCTTGCGGTCGGCGAGGTCGCCCGGGAAACCGAACGCGCCGAGCATCGAGCGGTGGTTGACGTCGCGGTGGCGGTCGGCCAAGGCGGTGCGGAACTCCTCGAGCACGCTGCGGTCGAGGTCGAGCACCTCCGCCTGATGCTGGTCGACCACGGCGACATCGACGTTGTGACCGAGTTCGATCGTGCCGGCGTCGGGCTCGAGCGACCCGGCGAGCATCCGCAGCAGGGTCGTCTTGCCGGCACCGTTGGGGCCGATCATCGCCACCTTGCGGCCGCGCTCGATCGCGAGGTCCACGCCGGTCAGGATCACATGGCCGTCGTAGGCCTTGGTCACGCCCGACAGTTCGGCGACGACGCGGCCCGAGCGCTGGGGCTGCGGGAAAGCGAAGCGGGCGACGAGCTGGCGGTGGTCGGGGATCTCGATCCGGTCGACCTTCTCGACCGCCTTGATACGCGACTGGACCTGGCGCGCCTTGGACGCCTTGTAGCGGAAGCGTTCGATGAACCGCTCGGTCTGGGCGAGCTTGCGGTCCTGCTGGGACTTGGCGGCGCGAAGCTGGGCGAGCCGTTCCTCGCGCTGCTCGATGAAGGCGGCGAACCCGCCCTGCTCGGCCGCGGTCGTGCCGCCGCGCACGGTGTACTCGACGGCGGTGCCCGCGGCGAGTTCGACGATGCGGTCGGCGACCCCGTCGATGAAGTCTCGGTCGTGGCTGACGAACAGCAGGCCGCCTGGCAGTTCTTTCAGGGTCTGTTCCAACCACGCGATCGTGTCGAGATCGAGGTGGTTGGTCGGCTCGTCGAGCACCAGCAGGTCGGGCTTGGACAGCAGGAGCCGGGCGAGGGCGACACGCACGCGCCAGCCCCCGGACAGCTCGCCGGTGGGGCGGGATGCGTCGTCGGGCGCGAAGCCGAG
>JAGXST010000334.1 GCA_018335555.1 Actinomycetota bacterium
AGGGGTCCTCGAACTCGACCTCCATGCGCTCGGGGTCGGTCACCATGTAGGGCGAGATGTAGCCCTTGTCGAACTGCATGCCCTCGACGAAGTCGAGTTCCATGCCGAAGGTCTGCGACTCCTCGACGGTGATGACACCGTCCTTGCCGACCTTGTCCATCGCGTCGGCGAGGATCTTGCCGATGATGGGCTCGTTGTTGGCCGAGATGGACGCGATCTGGGCGATCTCGTCCTGGGTCTCGATGTCGCGCGACTGGCTCGCGATCTCCTCGACGACCCGCTCGACGGCCTTGTCGATGCCGCGCTTGAGCAGCATCGGGTTGGCGCCGGCCGCGACGTTGCGCAGGCCTTCCTTGACGATGGCCTGGGCGAGCACGGTCGCGGTGGTGGTGCCGTCACCCGCGACGTCGTTGGTCTTGGTCGCGACTTCCTTGGCGAGCTGGGCACCCATGTTCTCGTAGGCGTCTTCGAGCTCGATCTCACGGGCGACGGTCACGCCGTCCTTGGTGATGGTGGGAGCGCCCCACTTCTTGTCGATGACGACGTTGCGGCCCTTGGGGCCCAGCGTCACCTTGACGGCGTCAGCAAGCTTGTTGACGCCCTTCTCGAGGCGCTTGCGGCCATCCTCGCTGAAGCTGAGGATCTTCGCCATGCGGTTCCTCCTGCGGTATAGAAAACTTGGATCGAGTGCCGGTGACCGGCGATCGAATGGACTTCGTCAGTCGGCGAACGGAGTTGCGTCAGCCGATGACGGCGAGGATGTCGCGGGCGGACAGGATCAGGTACTCCTGGCCCTCGACCTTGACCTCGGTGCCGCCGTACTTGCTGAACAGGACGGTGTCGCCGGCGGAGACGTCGAGCTGGATGATCTCGCCGGTCGTGTCCGAGCGCTTGCCCGGGCCCACGGCGACGACGGTCCCCTGCTGCGGCTTCTCCTTGGCGGTGTCCGGGATCACGAGGCCACTTGCGGTGGTCTGCTCGCTCTCGTCGATGGTGACGAGGACCCGGTCCTCCAGAGGCTTGATCTTGACCTCGGTGGCGGTAGCCAATGTGCCCTCCCTAGGTCTGTCGGTGGCGGGGTGACGTGGTCGTCCCCGCGTGAGATGGATGTGGGCGCGCCGTGATCGACGCGGGTCCTGGGTCCAGGTCCGGGGCCATGTCGGCGGTGTAGATCCGGTCGCCAGCACCCGGAACGGGCGCTGGCACTCCTGGTTCCCGAGTGCCAAGACCGAAGCTAGCACTCGACCCCTGTGAGTGCAACGGCGCCGGGGATGGCCTGAGCCACTACGGCGCAGGCTTGCCCGCGTGTCGCCCGAACGGCCGCCGGATGGCCAACGAGGGCCACCCCGTCGCAACGCCACGCTGGCTACTCGGAGTCGGTGGCGCGGCCGGATGGCCGCCCGTTCGGCCTGCGCCCGACCTGGTCGTGCGACCGCCACCTTCTCACCGGGGTGGCCCCGGTCACGCGACCAGGACGAGCGTCGACCGGTGTCCGTACGACCCCACGTCGCGGGAGGGCGGCGACGTCGCGGACCGGTTTGGTGCAGCCGTCGCTGGAGAGAGCGACGACGAAGACATCGCCGGGACAGGCGATGACGGGGACGCACAGACCTCTGGACCGCACGCGGTCGCCGGGTCGTCACCCGACGCGAGACAGGGCGCGTCCGGTGACGACCGGGTCCAGGGCGAGCGAGTGGCGAGACCGACCCCGGAACCGACCAACGCGTCGGCTCCCCGGAGTCGACGCCTCCGCTCGAGAGGTTCTGGACATGACGCAAGTACTCCGGAGGCCTGCCGCCTCCCTCATCCCCCTCCTGGCGCTGCTGCTGGCGATGCTCTCGCCCGCGGCCGCCTACGCCAGCGGCACCGCCCACTGCCCGGACCACAACGGTCACTCGGGCAAGGTCGAGTCCGCCGAGTCCGCCGGTGACCTGGTCTTCGACGCGGGCACGGAGTTCTGCGCCAAGAAGCAGACCGGCGCCACCGGCAAGATCGTCGCCGACGGCGAGACGACCCTCTACGAGTATCTCGTCGCCACCGGTATCGACGGCGAGCCCGGTGAGGGTCCGAGCTACTACATCGTCTACGACACGCCAACCCCGCCCGCCGACGTCTGCCCGAACATCGACGGTCACCAGGAGACGGTGCCCGACGGGTACGAACTCGTCGATGGTGACTGCGTCGAGGCATCGACACCGCCGTCGGACGTCTGCGCGAACATCGACGGCATCCAGGAGACGATCCCGGAGGGCATGGTCGACGACGGCAACGGCAACTGCGTTGCCGAGCAGGTCGAGGAATGCGAGGACTACACCGGCAAGGACGCGGTCGAGAACTACAGCGTCGAGGCCGGTACCGCCACGGCGAGCATCAAGGACGACGCCTGTGACCCGGTGACCCTGACGCTGTCGTCGTACGAACTGCCCGGCGGCGACGCCGTGCCGTACGAGGACCAGATCCACCACGACAACGACACCCAGACCCTGCAACCGGGCGAGACCGGCAACTTCGCGGTCGACCTGCCCGAGTGCAACTGGCAGACGGATCTCTACCTCGGTGAGAAGCTCACCCAGTTGATCCCGAACGTCGGTCACCCCTCGGACCGTCTCCTCGCTTGGGACCTCAACGAGGGCAACACCTGCGAAGACGACACGACCGGCGACGGTGTCGCCGACTACGACCGCAACGACAACGTGCCGATCTGTCACGCGACGTCGTCGGCCACGAACCCGTACGTGACCAACTCGCCCAGCGTCAACAGCATCGTCGGGGGCAACGGCCACGGCGGACACGACGGTCCCATCTTCGACCCCACGACCATGTCCAGCGGCGACGACTGGGGCGACATCATCCCGGCCTTCACCTACCTCGGCAAGGACGGCGAACTGCAGTCCTACCCCGGCCTGAACTGGCCGGCCGGCGAGGAGATCTACGACGCCGGCTGCGTCTTCCCCGGCACGACGGTCCCCGCTCCCGCGATCTCGCTCGACAAGTCGGCCCCCGAGTCGGTCACCCTGGCCGACGAGGACGACACCGTCGAGGTGACCTACACCTACGTCATCACCAACACGGGCAACGTCACCCTCGACATCACCGAGTTCGGCGACGACCGGATCGCGGCGCTCGACCTCGACGCGGTCGAGGACACCACGCTGGAGCCGGGCGCGGACACCACCGTCACCTGGACGGCGACGCTCGGCTACGACGACTTCGACGAGGACGGCAACCACACCAACGTGGCCACCGTCACCGGCGTGATCGAGGGCGGCGACGTCACGGACACCGACGACACGGTGACCGCCGACGACGACCACACCGTCACCGTCGAGATCGACGACGACGGCGCCGTGGGCGGCGACGGGACGCTCGACCTCGACATCACCGCCACCGCCGGCGAGATCTGCCTCGGCGACGAGGTCGTCATCACCGTCGTCAACGGCAGCGAGGTCGACGTCACCATCACCGGCCTGCTCACCCTCCCGGGTGGCGGCACCATGCCGGTCGTCTACCAGGTCGATGCCGAGTCCACCACCACCTTCACCGACACTCCCGTCGTCGAGGGCACCCACACCATCGAGTGGTACGCCTTCGCCGCGGACCACGACGCCGTTGCCGGCACCCTCGTCTTCGAGGTCGCCGTCTGCGAGGACGACACCGAACCCACCGAGCCGCCCGTTGTCGTACCCGACATCGAGGTCGGCGACGAGGACGACGTCGTCGAGATCGACCTCGAGGCCCTGTACGCACAGGTCTGCATCGGTGCCGACGTCCTGCTCTCGCTGACCAGCGCCGGGGCTGAGGGTGCGCTCAGCGTCACCTTCGGCGGCGACGACCTCGGCCTGCTCGACGGGCTCGACCTCACCGACATCACGCTCGGTGACGACGCGCCCTTCACCTTCCTGCTCGAAGACCTCGCCGAGGGCGACTACACGCTGCCCTTCACCGTCACCGACGGCGACGGGTTCACCTTCGAGGACGCCTTCGTGATCGAGGTCGTCGACTGCGACGACGTCACGATCCCCGGTCCGGGTGACGGCGACGACGGCGACAACGGCGACGACGTCGCGCCGATGGTCTCGGTCGACTACCGGCTGGTGTGCCCCGACGGCGTGGCCGGCCTGGTCGTGTCCGCGACCGGCACCGACCTCGACGTGGCCACCGGCCAGGTCAATGTCGCCTTCGTCGGTGACGCGATGCCGTTCTGGACGTTCGACGTGACCCTCGATGAGTCGCTGGCACTGCTGTGGCCCATCGACGACGACGGCCTGCTCCTCGGGCAGTTCGACATCTGGGTGAGCATCGACGGCGTCGACAGCGACGTCGTGACCCTCGACACCGATGCCTTCGTCGACTGCGACGAGGTGCTCGGCGAGGTCATCGACCAGCCCGACGCCGACGACGAGAGCACGCCGGACGACGGCGAGACCGTCGACGGTGACGAGGTCGTTCGCGAGGACGACCGTGTCGTCGCCAGCGACGACGAGGACCAGGTCCTCGGCGTCGTCGTCGATGCCGACAGCGACGACGGTGCGGTCTCCGGCGAGGCGCTCGCCTACACCGGTGGTTCGGTGCTGGCGCTGCTCGTCGCGGGACTGTTCTCGCTGCTGAGCGGTGCGGGCCTGCTGCGTCGTCGTAGCTGACCCGTCCACGAGCGACGGGTGGGGGCGGCCTTCGGGCCGCCCCCACCTGCTGCATGCGCACGCTTTCGTGCCCGGACAGGACATCGACGAGCGCCCGCGCCATACTGATGCCCCGCCCGCATCCCGCAACGCTGGAGCCTCTGTGTCCGACCTCGACCTGTCCCTCGACGCGCCCGAGGGCGCGTCGGACACGCTCGGCGGCCGCGAGAACCTCGTCGGCGACCGACTGCGCGACATCCGACACCAACAGGGACTCTCGCTCGCCGAGGTCGAGACGCGCAGCGGCGGAGCGTGGAAGGCCGTGGTCGTGGGCGCCTACGAGCGCGGCGACCGGGCGGTGACGATCTCGCGTCTGGCAGACCTCGCCGAGTTCTACGGCGTGCCGTTGGGGAGCCTGCTCCCCACCCGCACCGGGGCCCCGGCCCCGCAGCACGACGCCGAGGACGACGAGCCGCGTCGTCGCGCCGCGGACGACGACGGCCGCGCCCGCCTCAAGCTCGACCTGCAACGCCTCGACGAGGCCGACACCGAGGACCTCGACCCGATCGCGCTGCGTGCGGTGGCCCGGTTCGCCGAGCACATCCAGTTGCGCCGCGGCGACCACAACGGGCGGGTGCTGACCGTGCGTGCCGACGACCTGCGCACGATCGCGGTCGCCATCGGCCACGACCCCGCACGCCTGATCGAGTCGTTGCGCGACCAGGGCGCGGTCGTCACGGAGTGACCGGTCCGCTGCGTCCGAGTGGGCGCCTGCCGTGGCAGGGGTGGGCCATTTCGGCGGCGCATCGTGACCACATCGGTCCCATCCGGCCGTCCGAACGGGACAAATCTCCCATCTCGTGCGATTGTCGCCTCGGGCTGCGAAGACGCAGGTACGTGAGCGGACGTCTCTGAACGACCGCCGGGAAGCATCATCCCTGGACCATGACGGTCGCCCGGGCATCGCCCGAGTCCAGGTGCATCGAGTGGCGAGACCCACCCGGAACCGAAGCACGGCACCACCACCCCCACCCGGTCGGTGCACCACGACAAGGTCCCGGACATGCATGCTGTCTTCCGGCGCTCGCTGCGCCTGGCAACCATCCCCCTGATGATCTCGGCCGTGCTGGTCCTCGCCCCCGGCGCGGCACTGGCGGCCGAGACGACTGCGGACGCCACCCCGGCCTCGACGGAGTGTCTCGCGCGGGCGGACGTCACGTCGGCCACGTTCAGCCACACCTTCGACGCGACCACCGGCGCGGGCAGCATCACCTACCACGGCACCGAACCGCTGTGCGAGGCGTTCGTCGTGCGTGCCACGACCTGGCGGTTCCAGGACGCCGAGAACCCCTGGCCGCAGGACCTGGTCGGCTTCAACGACACCACGTTCACCGAACCCGGCACCCACCCCTACGCCACACCGGCCCGTGACTGCGGCCAACTCGACATCTACGCGGGCTGGTCCTCGGACGTCGCGGGGCAGGGCGGCAACGGGCTCGCCGTCCCCGACGTGCTCACGGGGCCGGGAATCCCCTACGAGCCGCGGTTCCTGCACCAGCACTCCAGCGGCCCGTCCCCGACCTATGACGTCGACAACATCGACTGCATGGTCGACGACGGCGACGACGACACCGACGGCGACGGCACCGACACCGACGACACCGACGGCGACGGCACCGACGGCGACGGCACCGGGGACGATGGGTGCGTCATCGGCACCGAGGACGACGACTGCGAGAACGTCCTGCCGACCGCCCCGATCGACCAGGACGACGACACACCCGCGGAAGGTGCGACCCCCGTCGGCACGACGGACCCGGCCCCGGAGGCCGCGCCCACCGACACGTCCGCGACCGACACCGAGGTGCTCGACGTGGTGCTGGACGCCGAGTTGGCACGGACAGGCGTCTCGGTCCCGGGGGCGGCCGCGCTGGGCGGTCTCATGATCGGCCTCGGAACCTGGTTGCTGCGCCGACGAACGGTGGCCGCACCGATCTCCGGATAGGGCACGCACGGACTGACCGTCGTCAGGTGCGCACGGCCAACCTCCAGGCCTCGCGATCCACGAAGCCGGCCCGGAGGTAGGCCGCATGTGCCGCCGGATTGTCGGCGCGCACGTGCAGGCTGACCTTGCGGCTGCGCGGGCCCTCGGCCAGCGCAGCCCGCACGGCCGTGGCGACGGCCGCCCTGCCGAGCCCCTGTCCCCGGAACTCGGGGGCCACGACGATGCCGGCCAACTGCACGCCCCAGCGACGCGACGACACCGACCGTTCGAGTTTCATCACCGGCTGCCCCACCGGGCCGACGCAGTAGGCCAGCCCCTGCCGGACGGTGCCCTCGAGGCGTTGGCGGTAGCCGCGCCACCCGAGACGGCCGGGGTCGGGCCCGAAGCGGTCGTCGACGTGCAGTTGGACCGCCAACTCGGCCAGCGCGTCGAGATCCTCGGCCTCGGCACGCCGCAGGCCGGGGTCGGGCAGGTCGGCCTCGGACGGCACGCGGTCGGGATCGACGACGAAGAAGCGCTGGTCGTGGACCACCAGCGCCGGGTCCGGCGGCGTGTTGTGCAGCACCGCATCGCCGGCGTCGACGTCACCGACCAGCAACCGCCACCGGCGCGCCGGTGCCCCGGCCTCGGCGATGGCGCCGGCGTCCCCGCACGGGACGACGAGGCGGTTGGGGAACACCACCACGGCGGCCCAGCGGTGGTCGTCGGTGGCCAGGCGGATCTGCCCGACCCCCTGGGTCTCGATCACCGACAGCGCGTACATGTGCCGCACCGCCCCGCCCGAGGGCGACGGCCAACCCGCGAGCCGGGAGACGATCGTCTCGAGCTCGCCGATGCCCGCCCGGCGCCAGCGCAGTCGTCGTCCCATCACCCGGCCAGCGGCAAATTGGGGTCGACGCCGAGCTCGAGGTCGGCCAGGGTCCCCGCCGCGAGCAGGTTGGCGCCAGAGGCGGCGACCATCGCGCCGTTGTCGGTGCACAGCGGGATCGACGGCACGACCAGCCCGAGCCCTTCACGCTCGCACGCCTCGGCGAACCGGGCACGCAACCGCGTGTTGGCGGCTACGCCGCCGGCGAGGACGACCCGTTCGAGGCCTTCGTCGCGGGCGGCCCGCAACGTCTTGACGACCTGGACGTCGACGATCGCCTCCTGGAACGAGGCGGCGACGTCGGCGAGGTCGGGCTCGGTGCCGGCCGCCTCGAGCCTGCGCAGATAGCGGATCACGGCGGTCTTGAGCCCCGACAGCGACATGTCGTAGCCGGGCTCGTGCAGCATCGCCCGCGGGAAGTCGATCGCCTTCGGGTCACCCTGGCGGGCGAGCCGGTCGATCTCGGGCCCACCGGGGTAGCCGAGCCCGATGAACCGGGCGATCTTGTCGAACGCCTCACCCGCGGCGTCGTCGATCGTGGCGCCGAGCTGGCGGAACCGGCCGTCGTCACCCGATTCTCCCCCGGAGCCCACCTTTTCCAGGGCGACGATCGAGGTGTGGCCGCCGGACACGACCAGCGCGGCCAGTGGCGGCTGCAGTTCACCGAACTCGAGCTGGGCCACCTCGACGTGGGCGCGCAGGTGGTTGACCCCGATCAGCGGCTTGTCGTGCGCCAACGCGAGTCCCTTGGCGGCGGAGACGCCGACCAGCAACGCACCGATCAGCCCGGGCCCCGAGGTGACCGCGATGGCGTCCATGTCGGACAGGCCGCAACCGGCCTCGACCAGCGCGTGGTCGATCGTCGGCAGCAGCGCCTCGAGGTGGGCACGGGCCGCCACCTCGGGGACGACGCCGCCGTAGGGCGCGTGGAGCTCGACCTGCGAGGCGATGACGTTGGCGCGCAGCGTGAAACGGTCCTCGACGATGCCGACCGCGGTCTCGTCGCAGGACGTCTCGATACCCAACACCAACACGGTCAGTCCCTCGCTCCGGGGTCGCGCCGCCACATCAGCAGGGCATCCTCGCCGTCGGGGTAGTAGCGCGGCCGTTCGCCCTCGACGGCGAAACCGACGCGACGGTACAGCGCGAGCGCGGCGTCGTTGGACCGTCGCACCTCCAGTGTGACGGCGCCTGCCCCGCGGGTGCGGACCTGTTCGAGCAGCGCCTGCAGCAGCACGGTCCCGACGCCGTGGCGGCGATGCGACGTCGCGACCGCGAGGTCGAGCACGTGGGCCTCGTCGAGTTGCACCAAGCCCATCGCGAACCCGACGAGCTCGCCGTCCCCGGTACACGCGACGAGGCAGCAGCGGTCGTCGCGGACGAGGTCGAGGTCGAGCAGGCGCCGGGTCGAGTCGCCGAGTCCCGGCAGCGTCCGGATCGCGTCCGCATCGTGGGGTTCGGCCGCCACGACCTCGACGTCAACGGTCACCTTCGATCTCCGAGACCGCTCATGTCGCGGCGCCACCCTGCATGCGGCCGCGGGCCTCCCACCCGATCTTGGCGTCGGCGTGACGCAGGTAGATCGGCAGCAGGTCGGCGGGGCGCTGGGTCTCCTCGCGCTCGAACCGCGGCCGGGCGAGTTCGGCGAGGTGCGCCGCGTCGGGCACGGCCGCGAACGTCTCGATGCCGACCCGATCGAGCTCGTGCGTGGCACGCGAGAGGCCGTCGCCGATGACGAGGCACTCCTCCCCCGTCGCCTCGAGTTCGGCCGCCAACTGCTCCGCGGTCCCGACGCGCAGGTCGGTCTGGCGTTGCACGCCGCCGGGAACGGCCCGGTAGAGCGCCCAGAACAGCTCACCGCGGCGAGCGTCGATGACGGCGGCGATCAGCCGGCGCACGTGGCGGACCTGGAACGCGAGCACGTCCAGCCCAGACATCCCGACGACCGGCAGGTCCCGGGCCGCGGCGAACGCCTGGGCGGTCGCGATGCCGACGCGCAGGCCGGTGTACAGGCCCGGGCCGAGCCCGACCGTCACCCCGGTCACCCGGTCGGCGCCGACACCGGCCTGACGCAGGCAGAACTGCACGGCGGGCGCGACGAACTCGCCGTGCCGTCGTGCAACGCCCAGCGACGCCGACGCGACCACGCCGTCGGTGCCGACCAGCGCGACCGAGGACTGGCCGGTGGAGGTCTCGATACCCAGGATCAGCACGGCGTCAGGGCTCCTCGCGCCACGGGGCGCAGGCGTCGGCGAGTGCGCCGGCGCGGTCGCGCCAGGCCGGTCCGCGGGGTCGCAGCCGCACGAGCCGTTCCGTCTCTGAGTCCTGGCGCCCCGCGCCCGAGGCGACGTCCCCCGCGTCCACCAGGGTCAGTTCGACCTCGAGGCGGTCGTCCGGCAGCAGGGTCGCCACCGCATCGCCCCACTCGACGAAGGTGACCACGTCGGGGGCGAGCACGTCTTCGCCGAGGTCGAGCACGTCCTGCAGGCGGTTCAGGCGGTAGACGTCGCAGTGCACCACCGGCACCGGCGCGTCGAGGTAGGTGCGCACCAGCATGAACGTCGGCGAGGTCACCGGACCCTCGACGCCCAGCCTGCGCGCGGCACCCTGGACGAAGCAGGTCTTGCCGGCGCCGAGTTCGCCGCTGAGCGCGACGACGTCGCCCGGGGTCAGCACGGACGCGACGGCGGCCGCCAGGGCCCGGGTCTGGTCCGGGTCCGGGGAGCGCAGCAGCAGGTCGTCGTGCACGAGGGGCACCCGAGGGTCGCGGCGGTACGGGCCGCGCCGACGCTACCAGCGCCCCCTCAGCCGACGGCGCGGGCGCGGGCCTCGGCCATGGTCTGTGCCCCGGTCGGCAGGCGACCGTCGAGCACGGCCTTCGCCGCCGACAGGTCGCGCCGCAGCGTGCCCGCCGCCTGGGGTACGCCCCGGACGGCGTCGGCGGGGTGGTAGGTCGGGATCAGGGTGACGCCCTGCAGGTCGAAGCGGTAGCCGGCCACGCGCCCGACGTCGATCGGGCGGCGCAGCAGGACGCTGGCGGCGAACGATCCCAACGCCACGATCACCTCGGGCTTGACGAGGCGCAGTTGCGCCCGGAAGTGCTGCGCACAGGCCTCGACCTCGTCGGGGGTGGCGGGCCGGTCGTCGCCGGGACGGCACTTGACGATGGTCGTGAGGTAGGCGTCCTGCTTGGCGAGCCCGGCGACCTGCATGGCCTGGTCGAGCACGTTGCCGGTGCCGCCAGCGAACGGCCGGCCCTGCAGGTCCTCGTGGCGGCGCGGCTTGGAGCCCACGATCATCAGCCGCGCGTCGAACGGGCCCTCGCCGACCACCGGGGTGGTACGCCCGCCGTACAACCCGCACGAGGTGCACGCGCGGACCGCTCGCTCGAGTTCGCGCCGCAGCCGGGCAGGCGACGCCGTCACGTCAGCCACCAGGTCGCTGGTCACGCTCATCCCTCCCCACATCGGGACGAAACGCGCTCCCGATGCGCCGCTGCGGACACTAGCCGTCCCAACGACGACCCCCGAACGACGGAACGATCCGCGCGCGTCCGTCTCGCCAGCCGCTCACTGCAGCAAGCAGTCGTCACTGCGAGGGCGCGCGGTCGTTGCGACCCGGCCGTCCGCCCCTCAGGCCCCGTCGCGCAGTGCCGGCAGCCCTCGGCGGCCGGTCGCCATGAGGGGACCCCGCCGGACCGCCTCGGCGACGGCCTCGGCCGCGAGGTGGGCGACGAGGTCGACGGTCGCGTCGACCCGGCCCGTGGCGAGGCAGAACAGCGCGTCGCCGTCCGCGTCGGTGTGGGCCGGCCGCAGCGCCCGGGCGAGCCCCGAGTGGCCGAGGTCGGCGACGCGGTGGGCCTGCTGCTTGCTCAGGCGGGCGTCGGTGACGATGCACCCGATCACGGTGTTGCCGGACGGACCGACCTGGTCCCGCGCGTCGTCGGGCGCAGGGCGCAGAGGCGCGCCCGTCTCTGGGTAGCGGACCGCGGCGTCATCGACGCGGGCGCGCGCGATCCAGGCGCCGTCGTCGCCGACCACCTCGCCGACCGCGTTGTTGGCCACGATCGCACCGACGGTCACGCC
>JAGXST010000335.1 GCA_018335555.1 Actinomycetota bacterium
CGCCCGCCACGGGTGTGGCGGTCGGCGCGGCGGCGGTCCGGTCAGACGTCTGCATGAGCGACACCGATGGCTCCGATCACGTTCAGGTGGAGGTGGTTCGGCAGTTCGGGGTAGGCGACGACGGGGACGTCGACGCCGGAGGCGAACAGGGCGTTGCGCAGGGGACGACGCAACAACTGGCCGCACACGACCGCGACCGGCGCGCCGGCGCTGCGGCTGACGAGGTCGGCGGTCTCGGCGATCAGGGGCGCAAGTCGTTCGGGTTCGACGATCAACTGCAGCGTCCCGTCGATGTCGCGCACCCGTTCGTGCAGTTCACCCTCGATGGCGGGTGCCAGCGTGATCGCGCCGAGCTCGCCGGTCGGAGCGATCCGGCCGACGATGCCGGCGCCGATCGCGACACGCGCCGCCGAGACGAGCTGATCGAGCGAGCGTGTCTCGCGGGCACGGCCGGAGACGGCTTCGATGATGCGGCCGAGGTCGCGGATGCTGACCCGTTCGTTGAGCAACTCGCGCAGGACGTCGTGCAGCAGCGCCATGGACAGGGTCTCGGTCCCGACCTCGTCGGCGAGCAGCGGCTCGTCGTAGCGCAGGGACTCGACGAGCTGCTGGACCTGCTGGCGCGAGAGCAACTCGCCGGCGTGGCGGCGACCGATCTCGGCGAGGTGGGTGACCACGACCGCGGACCGGTCGACCACGGTGGCACCGGTCGCGGTGACCCGGCTGCGGGCCTCGATCGGCACCCAGTAGGCCTTGAGACCGAAGACCGGTTCGATGGTCTCCTCCCCCGGGACGCCGCCGAGCTCGCCGTCCACGGCGGGCAGCGCCAGGACGCGGTCGCGCGGCGCGGTGCCGCGGGCCACCTCGACGCCGTGGAGCAGGATGCGGTAGCTGCCCGAGGGCAGGGTGACGTCGTCGGCGGTACGCACCAGCGGCATGACCAGCCCGAGTTCCTCGCCGATCTGGCGGCGCAGGGCACGGACGCGTTGCAGCAGGTCGCCGCCGGTCTCGGGGTCGGTGAGGTCGAGCACGTCGTAGGCGAGGTGGAGTTCGAGCGGTTCGACGCGCAACTGGTCGATCAGCGCCTGCGGGTCGTCCGGGTCGACGCGGACCACGCTGCCGTCGGCGCCGGTGGTCTCGCCGGCCGCCTCGCGCTGGGCGATCGCCGCGTTCTGCGTGGCGCTACGGGCCGCGAGGACCAGCAGGGTGACCACGATGACGGCGAACAGCAGCTTGGGCAGGCCCGGCAGGAGCCCGAGCCCGGCCATGACCAGCGCCCCGGTGCGAAGCACGCGAGGTTCGCGCATGAGCTGGCGGCCCACGGTCGGGCCGAGGTCGTCCTCGCCGTCCACGCGGGAGACCAGCAGACCGGTGGCGGCCGAGATCAACAGCGCCGGGATCTGCGAGATGAGGCCGTCGCCGACGGTCAGCAGCGAGTAGGTCGCTGCCGCCTCGCCTGCGCCCATCCCGTTCATCGTGATGCCGATGACCAGGCCGCCGATGAGGTTGATGATGACGATGATGATGCCGGCGATCGCGTCGCCCTTGACGAACTTCGAGGCACCGTCCATCGCGCCGTAGAAGTCCGACTCCTGGGCGATACGGGTGCGCCGTTCGCGGGCCTCGGCCTCGTTGATCAGGCCGGCGGCCAGGTCGGCGTCGATCGCCATCTGCTTGCCGGGCATGGCGTCGAGGGCGAACCGCGCACCGACCTCGGCGACGCGGCCGGCACCGTTGGTGATGACCACGAACTGGATGACGACCAGGATGAGGAACACCACGAGGCCGACGACCACCGAGCCGCCGACCACGAAGTTGCCGAACGTCTCGATGACCTTGCCGGCATAGCCCTCGAGCAGGATCAGCCGGGTCGAGGAGACGTTGAGGGCGAGCCGCATCAGGGTCGTGAGCAGGATCAGTGACGGAAAGCTCGACAGTGCCAGCGTGTCCTTGAGCGTGAGCACCGTCAGCATGATCAGCAGGGCGAAGGCGAGGTTGAGCGCGAGCAGCAGGTCGAGCAGGACCGGCGGGATCGGCACGACCATCATCATGACCGCGCCGATGAGCATCAGCGGGACGACGGTCCTGGCGAGGTTCTTGGTCCCTCCGGGGACGGCGATGTTGCTCACGCGGCGCTCCGCTGCAGCAGGCGGCTACCGGGGCCACGACCCGAGCGGCGGTAGGCGGTGGCGAGCACGACGGCGACCGCCTCGTAGAGCGAGGCGGGGACGTGGTGGCCGACCTTGCACTGCTTGAACAGCGCCCGGGCGAGCGGGATGTCGGCGGTGATCGGCACACCGTGACGGCGTGCGACGGCCTTGAGCTTGTCGGCCACGAGATCGGCGCCCTTCGCGATGACGCGCGGTGCACCCTCGGCGGGGTCGTAGCGCAGCGCGACGCACAGGTGGGTGGGGTTGACGAGCAGGACGTCGGCCGTGGCGACGTCGCGGAGCATGCGGTTGCGCGACAGCTCGCTCGCCCGGCGGCGACGCTGGGCGCGGATCAGGGGATCGCCCTCGCTGTCCTTGTGCTCACGCTTGATGTCGGTGTGGCTCATCTTGATCTGGGTCGCCGTGCGCCACCGCTGGTAGGCGTAGTCGGCCGCCGCGATGAGCAGGGCCAGTGCGGCGGCCCGCATGATGATCGTGCCGTAGGCGCTGGTCAGGCGGGGCAGCCCGCCGGCGAGGGTCCGGTCGGTCCCGAGGTGGACCCGCCACGACGAGATGGTGGGCCACACCACGAGGAACACGGCGCCGAGCTTGAGGACCGAGCGGATGAGTTCCCAGCCGGCGACCGCGGGCTTGAGCTTCTCGAGCCCCTTCTTGGGCGAGAGGTTCTTCAGCTTCGGCTTGGCCAGCTTCATGTTGATCTTGAAGCCGACCTGCACGACGCCGCTGATCAACCCGGCCAGCACCGCCATGGCGAGGAAGGGCCCGGCCAGGACGACGACCATCTGAAGCGCACGCGGTCCGGCAGCGGACAGGGCCTGCACGTCGCCCGCGGTGCGGAACGCCTCGCTGAAGTGGCCGGTGGTCTGGCGGACGGCGGTCGGTCCCATCATGGCCATGGTGCCCACGAGCGCGGCGAACGAGGCCGCTACCGCGACCTCCTGCGAGCGAGCGACCGTCCCCTCGTCGCGAGCCTTCTTGCGACGCTGGGGCGTGGCCTTCTCGGTACGCCCATCCTTCGCCACTGCGGACACCTCGGTCGGTGGAACTGACCGGCCGGTCCATGGCCTGACGAGCGCGGATCCTTCCGCTGCGTGGCCCTGTCGGCACGCTCAGTCACAGATCAAGGGTTGGGTCCCCTATCTCGCTCGCTTCGCTCGCTCGTTGCCCCCCAACCCGGCGTCCGGGTTGGCCCTCACGCGGGGGGAACGGCCCCGAGGCCACGCATCACGGCGTCCATCGAGCGGGCGACGCCGGCCTCGATGCCGTTGACGGCGTCCGGGAAGAGCACCCAGGCCGAGCCGACCACGGTGATCGCCGCCAGGATCTTGAGCGGCATCCCGAGCATGAAGATGTTGGCCTGTGGCGCGAACCGGGCCGCCAGGCCCATCGCGAGCTCCAGCATCAGCAGGACACCGAGCACCGGCAGGGCGAACTCGACGGCGGAACGCATCAGTTGCGACACCATCTCGATGACCAGGCCGGTCAGCCCGTCGACGGGAGCGAGCGCCGCCCCGAGCGGCAGCAGCCGCGCGCTGGCCACCAGGCCGCCGACCAGCAGCGCCAATCCGCCACCGACGACGAACAGCGCCATGCCGGTGATGTTGAACAGGCGGCCGAACACACCGCCCGAGTCCCCCTGCATCGGGTCGAACACCGTCGCCATCGACAGGCCGGACACCAGGTCGATGATGCCACCGGCCGAGGCGAACAGGTGCAGCAGCAGGCCGGTCACCCAGCCGAGCGTCGCGCCGATCAGCGCGTTGACCGCGGCCGCGGCGAACAACTCGCCCGGTTCGATCACCCCCCTGACCGGCTCGGCCATCGCCAACGCCACGGAGAATGTCATGGCGATCCTGGCCGGTGCCGGGAAGGCTCGGCCCGTCAGGGGCGAGGCGATCGCGAACGCCGCCACGCGGGTGACGGCCAGCAGCATGCCGACGACCCACCCGGCGTCGATCGGGATCACGGCGTCCATCGTCGTCCGCCCCTCAGCCGACGAGGGTGGGGATCGACGACCACAGATTGGACGCGAACGTGGTGATCTCGCGCAGCATCCAGTTGCCGCTCAGCAGCAGCACCACGGCCAGGCCGATGACCTTCGGCACGAAACTCAGGGTCATCTCCTGGATCTGCGTGACGGTCTGGAACAGCGAGACGGCGACGCCGACCACGAGCGCGACGCCGAGCAACGGCCCGGCCAGCTTCGACGCCACCAGCATCCCGCTGGCGAAGATGTCGAGGACCTGCACATCAGTCATTTCATCTCCTCCGAGACCGTCTTCGGCCCCTCGAAAAGCCACACGGCGCCTACGCCGCCGCTCCTCATGAGCCCATCACGGAGGAGACGAGCGAGCGGGCGATGAGAGCCCAACCGTCGACGAGGACGAACAGCAGCAGCTTGAGCGGGAGCGAGACGAACACCGGCGGCAGCATGACCATGCCCAGCGCCATCAGGACCGCGGCGACGACGAGGTCGACGATCAGGAACGGCACGAAGATCACGAACCCGATCGTGAACGCGGTGCGAAGCTCGGAGATGACGAAGGCCGGGATCAGGGTGGTCGGGCCGACCTCGCTGACGTTGGCGGGCGCGTCCTTGCCGGCCATCTCGGTGAACATCCGCAGGTCCGACTCGCGGGTCTGCGCCAGCATGAAGTCGCGGAACGGCTCGTAGCCGACGACGGCGGCCTCCATCGCGTCCATCTCGCCGGCCAACATCGGCTGCACGGCGGTTTCGTTGACCTCCGACAGTGTCGGCCCCATCGCAAACAACGTCAGGAACACCGCCAGGCCGATCAGTACCTGCGCCGGCGGCACGGTCTGCAGCCCGAGGCCGTTCTTCACCAGGCTGAGCACGATCACGAAGCGCGTGAACGTGGTCATCAGCAGCAGCAGGATGGGCGCCATCGCGGCGGCGCTGAGCAGGAGGACCAGCGTCACCGTGCGCGAAAGGCCGCTCTCGGCGTCGTCGAGGGTGACGGTCAGGCTGCTGACGTCCTCGACACCGGCGCGCTCGGCGAGCTCGCCGGGCGTGGTCGGGGGGGTGGGCGCCTCGGGCGCGACGACCTGGCCGAGCCGCGCGTCGGAGGTCACCTGGGCGTGGGCGGGGGCGAGCGGCAGCGTCAGCAGCAGGCCGACGAGCAGGGCGAGCGGGAGCAACCGGCGCAGCCGGACGCGCCGGCGCCGCCGGGTCCGGTCAGCGGCGGAGGGATGCACGGAACGGCCTTCCCGCGCCGCGCTGCGGCTGCGAGACTCGGACCGTCATGTGACGAAGACGGTCGACGAGGCCGATCCCTGGCCCTGCTGAGGAGGTCGTGGACGACCCGACCGGTCCGAGCAGCGCATCCAGCGCGTCGTCGGATCCGGCCGTGGTGGTCGACCACGGATGCTGACGAGCGACATCCATGCGCTCGAGCGATGAGAGTTCGAGCGCCGGCGCGGGCCGGCCCCCGGTCACGGCGACGGCGTCGCCCGCAGCGGCGGGTTCGTCGTCGAGTTCCGTGAGCAGTTCGATGCCCTTCTCGCCGGCGCCGAGCAGCAGCCGACGTCCACCGACCTCCACCACGGCGATCACGGCGTTCTTGTGCAGGGCGGTGCGTCCGAGCACCCTCACGCCGCCGGGCTGTGCGCCCTTGAAGCGTCGCAGCAGCAGCGGGGCGGCCACGAGGGCGCCCAGCAGCAGCAGACCGAGCAGGGGCGAGTCCATCAGGCGCCGACCCGACCCAGCAGTTCCGAGATGCGAACGCCGAGTTCGTCGCCGACGACGACCACGTCGCCGCGGGCGACCGGGGTGCCGTTGGCGAGCACGTCGACGGGGGCACCGGCGAGGCGGTCGAGTTCGACGACGCTGCCCTCCTGCAGCCGCAGCAGTTCGCGCAGCGGCAGGCGGACGCGGCCGAGTTCGACGGTGACCGTCAACTCGACGTCGGCGAGCAGGTGGAGGTCGCCGGGGGTGCCGAGTCCGGCGCCGGCGGTCAGGTCGGGCAGTTCGGCAAGGGTTGCGGTCTCGGGCGTCACGAAACGAGCTCCTGGGACAGGGCGGGCGGGGCTGATTGGGCTGCGCCCGGGGCGGCGTCCCAGCCGCCGACGGCGCGCTGGGCCGGGGGGGTGACGACCTGGACGGCGGCGCGGCGGCCGCGCTTGCCGAGGTGGGCGGTACCGAGTTCACGGCCATCGCAGACCAGGCGCGCCGGGCGACCGAGCGGATGGTCGAGCGAGAGGATGTCGCCGGGCTGGAGACCGGCAAGCGCCGAGGCGGGCATGGTCGACGAGCCGAGGTGGACACGCAGATCGAACGCGGCGTCGAGCAGCGCGCCGCGGGCGGCCTGGCCCTGTGTCGGGTCGTCCTCGTCGACGGCTCCACCGGTCAGCTGGTCGAGGTGGGCGAGCAGGGGGGCGACCGGGTAGCCGATGCTGATCAGGCCCTGCGCCGGCAGCTCGCCCCGGATCTCGACCCGGTAGGTGAGCAGCAGCAGCAGTTCGCCGGGCGCCGACAACTGCATCGGCTGGGGGGTGGTCTCGATGCCCAGCAGCTCCGAGGGTGGCCCCTCGATCTTGTCGAGCGCCTCGTCGATCGCCGCAACGGCCGGAACCAGCAGGCCGCTGGCGATGATGCCCGTCTCGAGGTCGGTGGGACGGCGCGGCACCGCGGTGTCGACCGGGTCACCGACGCCGCCGAGGAGGCGCTCGACGAGCAGCAGGGCCAGCGACAGATCGAGGTCGATGAGCGCGTTGGCGTCGAGCGGTCCGACGTGGACGCTGGCGAGTGCCGTCGGCGATGGCAGCGTGCGGACGTAGTCGTCGACCGAGAGTTGCTCGCTGGCGAGGTGTTCGATGTCGATCACCGACTGGGTCGCGTTCGACCAGGCACTGGTCAGCCGCCGCACGAACCCGTCGTGGGCAGCCTCGAACACCACGACCGCGTCCCGGTTGATCCGGGACGGTCGACGGAAGTCGACCGGGGTCACGGTCGTGGTGGACACGTCGGCCAGGGCTCGGCTCACGGGTACCTCCACAGGTCGTGGACCCATCGGCCGCCGCCATGGACGATCAAGTGTTTTGATCTTCGGCCGGGTCCCCCGTCTCGCTCACTTCGTTCCCTCGTTGCCCCCCAGCCCTGACTCTCGTTACTTCACCAGGAGCTCCGTGAGCAGGACGCGTCGGACCACGTCGTCGCCCCAGATCGTCTTCGCGTCCTCGGTGAGCGCCGCCCGCAGCTGGGCCGAGCCGTCGGCGCTGCGCAACTGGTCGGCGTCCATGACCGCGATCTCCTGCAGCAACGCGTCCTGCAGCAGCGCCTTGCGGCCGTCGATGACCGTCGGGTCGGCGTCCTCGGTGAGCACGATCGCCAACGAGACCCGGGCATGGCTCGGTTGCGAGACGCCGAGCGTGGTGGTCAGCGGCTCGAGCGTGACGATCGCGCCGTCGACCGCCTCGGGCACGACCTCGTCGCCCCCACCCCTGAGGAAGAAGAACCACGCGGCGGCCGCGGCCACCAGCAGGATGACCACCGCGCCGATCAGCAGCAGCTTCTTGGACCTGCCCTCGGACGCCTCCACTTCGACGATGACGGCTTCGCTCATGCCACTGCCTCCTCTTCCAACAGCACGACGATGTCGACGCGCCGGTTGCGTGCCCGGCTGGCCGCATCGGTGTTGGGCACCAGCGGACGGTGTTCGCCGTAGCCGACGGCACCGACCTTCTCCGGCGGTAGTCCGTGCTCTTGCACCATGACTTTCAGGACCGCGACCGCGCGGTCGGTGGACAGGTTCCAGTTGTCGTACGACGCCCGCCGCAGCGGGATGTCGTCGGTGTAGCCCTCGATCATGACGCCGTTCTCGAAGTCGCCCAGGATCTGGGCGACGGCGCCGAGGATCTCCCAGCCCCGCTCCCCGATCTCGGTCGAACCGAGCGCGAACAGCACGTCGTCGGTTGCGATGGAGACGACCAGGCCGCGGTTCTCGCGCCGCTGCTCGACGTAGACGTCGAGGCCCTGTTCCTTCA
>JAGXST010000336.1 GCA_018335555.1 Actinomycetota bacterium
GGTGCGGCTACGCTGCGCGCCATGAACGTGACCTCCAAGCTCCTGCGCTCGTCCGCGGCCGCCCTGGCGGCCATTTTCCTCGTTGCCGGCCCGGTGTCGGCGGTCGAGGAGGCCCCCGCCGATACCGGCGCGGAGGCCCCCGCCGAAGAGGATGAGGGCGGCAAGATCCAGATCGCCGCCACCCCCCGCCAGCAACTCGGACTGGTCTTCCTCGGGGCGCTCGGCCTCGGTGGCGCACTGGCGTTCGGCAACGCCCGCCGCCAACTCAAGGGCGAACGCCCCCAGGCCACCGGCGAGTTCCGCTGGCGTTAGGCCTCGGCGGCCAGCTCCCGGGCACGGAGCGAGGGCAGCCCCACAGGCAGCGGAGGCCGGCTGGGCCGCCGGAGCAGGGGCTGACAGCGAGCGAAGCGAAGCTGGCGAGTGGAGCCGAGTGTCAGGGGCGGAACGCCCCCTGCGCAGGCGGCCCAGACGTCCGGAGCGGGCACGCAGCAACGCCAGAGCGGGTACCGGGGCTACAGGACGTTGTGTTCGCGGGCGTGGTCGAGTTCCTCGGGGGTCCACAGCACGTCGCGGGCCTTGGAACCCTCGTTGGGGCCGACCACGCCGAGCTCCTCGAGTTCGTCCATCAGCCGGCCGGCGCGGGCGAACCCGATCCGCAGTTTGCGCTGCAGCATCGAGGTCGAACCGAGGCCGGACACCACGACCTGCTCGGCGGCGCGACGCAGTAGCGCCTCGTCCGAGTCGTCGTCACCCGAGCGTGCCGAGTCGGCCTTCTCGGCCGCCTCGCCGGTCTTGATGACCTCTTCGCGGTATTCGGCCTGACGCTGCTGCTTGCAGTACGCCACCGCCGAGGCGACCTCGCGTTCGGTGACCCAGCAGCCCTGCAGACGTGACGGCTTGCCCTGGCTGGCGGGCAGGAACAGCATGTCGCCCTTGCCGACCAGCTTCTCGGCGCCGCCCATGTCGAGGATGGTGCGCGAGTCGGTCTGCGACGCGACCGCCAGCGCCAGGCGCGACGGGATGTTGGCCTTGATCAGGCCGGTGATGACGTCGACCGACGGGCGCTGGGTGGCGATGACCATGTGGATGCCGACGGCGCGGGCCATCTGCGCGATGCGGCAGATCGCGTCCTCGACGTCGCGGGGCGCGACCAGCATCAGGTCGGCCAACTCGTCGATCACGAGCAGGATGTAGGGCAGCTCGCGCGGTTCGATCTGTTCGCCGTCGGGACCAGGACGCGGGGCGACCTCGTCGGCGCGGACGGCGTCGTTGTAGCCGTCGATGTTGCGGTAGCCGAGGTGGGCGAGCAGTTCGTAGCGCTGCTCCATCTCCTTGACGCACCACTGCACGGCGTCGGCGGCCCGGCGTGGGTCGGTGACGACCGGCGAGAGCAGGTGCGGGGTGCCCTCGTAGCCGTTGAGCTCGACCCGCTTGGGGTCGATCAGGATCATGCGGACCTGGTCGGGTCGGGCGCGCATGATGATCGAGGTGATCATGCCGTTGAGGGTCACGGACTTGCCCGAGCCGGTCGCGCCGGACACCAGCAGGTGGGGCATGGTGGCGAGGTTGACCAGGGCAGGGTTGCCGGCGATGTCGACGCCGAGCGCCACGGTCAGCGGGTGCGGGTCGCGCTGCGCCTCGGGCGAGCGCAGGATGTCGCCGAGCGTGATCAGGTCGCGCTGGCGGTTGGGGACCTCGACGCCGATGGCGGACTTGCCCGGGATCGGCGCGACGATGCGCACGTCGGGGGCGGCCAGGGCGTAGGCGATGTCGTCGCCCATGTTGGCGACCTTCTTGACCTGCACGCCGGGGCCGAGCTCGATCTCGAAACGGGTCACGGTCGGGCCGCGAGACCAGCGGGCGACGGTGGCGTCGATGCTGAACTGGTCGAAGGTCTCCTGCAGGGCAGCGGTCTGCGCCTCGATGGTGCGCGTCGACTCCTTGCCCATCTTCTTGCCCGTGGCCAGCAGTTCGATCGTGGGCAGTTGGTAGTCCTCCCACGACGTGACGGGCGCGACCTTCGCGGCCTTCTTGAGCGCCGACGAGGTGACCACGCCCGCTGCCTCGACCGGCGGGTCGGGTACGCGTCCGGCCAGGCGGTCGGCGGCGGTGCCACCCTCGTCGTCGGCAACCTCGTCGCCCACGTCGGTGCCGGCCCGCTGCCCCTCGACCAGCTTCGGCTGTTCGAAGGCCTTGTTGGCCAGGGTGGCGCGCACCCGCGTCGGCGGCCCGATGTCGGCGTCCCCGGCGGGATCGTCGTCGTCGGCGGTCCTGCGGCGGCGGGGCTCACGTGCGACCTGCTGGGTCGCGTCCGGAGCTGCGGGTTCGTCGAGGTCGAGGTGCTCCCGGACGAAGACGCCCCTGATCGCACCGATGACCGCGGAGAACGGGGTCTTGGTCACGACCAGCAGGCCCAGCGCGATCAGGGCGATCACGACGGCGCCCGCACCCCACACCGACAGGGCGGCGGTCAGCGGGGTCCCGATCGCCCAGCCGAGCAGTCCGCCGGCGAGCCACAGGCCCCGGATCCCGTCGGCGGGGGCGGGACCCCCGGCCATCAGGTGCAGTCCGCCGAGCAGGCCGATGCCGAGCATGACCGACCCGACACCGATACGCCCGATCTCGGGGCTCGGGCGGCCGATGACCACCAGCAGGCCGAACCAGGCCAGCAGCACCGGGACGGCGTAGCCGAGCAGGCCCAGCAAACCGAGTGCGACCGCCTCGAGGAAGTTGCCGACGGGACCGGCCGCGTCGGCGTAGGTACCGAGCCCGGCGAGCACGCCGAGCAGGATCAGTGCGATCCCGACGGCGTCCTGCTTCTGGGCCGACAGGTGCTCACCGAAGGCGCTGCCCGCCTTCGACGCCGAGCCTTGCTTGCGGGTCGTGCCGCCACCGCCGGCCGTACGGCCGCGCGCAGACGACCCCCGGGCGGGCACGCGGCGGCTGGCCGGCTTGCCCCGGCTGGTCTTCTTCTTCGGCGGGTTCTTGGTGGACGACGCCACGAACGACTCGTTCCCCTCGCCCGCGCGGACACCGGTGGGTGGGCGCTGCAGGCATGCAATCGGCGGCCAGCAGAGGATAACGGCCAAACACAGCAGTGGAACTACACGTTCGACGGCACCTGGTCGCGTGGCGCGCATGGCGTCCGGGTCGCGTCCGGTGCCGGCGCCGGGGCGGATTGGCGTCCGAGCGGCGTCACGGGTCGCAGCGTCGCATCGCGACCACGGTGCAACCGCTGGCCGGATGCCACCGAACAAGGCCCGCATCCCACAACCGACCCAAGGAGCCCATGGTGCGCCGCATGTTGACCACGATCGCCGTTTCCGGCGCAGTTCTCGCGTTGCCCGCGACTGCTGCGTTCGCCCAGACCCCCCACACCTACTCCGCCAACCTCACGCAGGCCAACGACTCCGGCGCCAGCGGCACCGTCATGATCGAACTCGACGGCACCACCGCCGACATCAGCATCGACGGCAACAACTTCTTCGACGGCTTCCCGCACGCCATCCACTTCCACGGCGAGCCGGGCGGCGACAACGTCTGTGGCCCGCTCAACCCCGGTGACGCCGGCTTCGACGAGGCCGACGAGGACGGCGACGGCATCCTCAGCGTCGTCGAAGGTGTTCCCTCTTATGGCGGCGTGGCCCTCTCGCTGACCACCGAGGGTGACACCAGCCCGGACAGCGCGTTGGCCGTCGACCGCTTCCCGACCTCGGGGACCCTCGACTACCGCCGCACCATCGAGCTGCCGCAGGAGGTCGCTGACAACCTCAGCACCCTGCACGTGGTGGTGCACGCGACCGACCTCAACGGCTCCGGCGAGATCGGTGACCAGGGGACCCCGAGCTCGCTCGACCCCGAGCTGGACATCGAGGCGACCGCACCGGCCGCCTGTGGCCAGATCACCGCGATGGCCGCCGGTGGCGTCGCGACCGGCGCCGGTGGCACCGCCACCGCTGACAACGGAGCCTCCGCCGCCCTGGCCGGCGCGGCCGGCCTCGGTGTCCTGGGCGCCGTCGCGCTCCGTCGCCGTAATGGCGAGCTGAGCTGACCGACCCGGGTGTCCGGCCGGCTCGATCGCGCACCAGCGAGCCGGCCGGGCACCCGACCCCCGTTCCCACTCGAAAGGACCTCCCGTGTTCCGGATCCCACGGTTGCTCGCCGTCTCCCTCACGGCCGCCCTGCTGCTGGCGGCATGCGGCAGCGGTGAACCCGATCCCGTCGCGGCGACCGGGTCGGTCACCGAACAGACCCTCGCACAGTTGCGGGCGATGGACCCCGAGCGCCTGGCTTCCATGCACGACCACGGCGGTCACGGCGACCACGCCGACCACCACGACCGCGAGGTCACGCATCCCAACGGTGTCGACCCGGTCCGGGTCGTCATCCCGGCCATCGGCGTCGACGCCGACATCATCGACCTCGGCCTCGAGGCCAACGGCGAGATGGAGGTCCCCTCCGACTTCGCCCAGACGGGCTGGTTCCGTCACGGCCCCCGTCCAGGGCGCGTCGGGCCGGCCGTGATCGCCGGCCACGTCGACGATCGCGACGGTCCGGCCGTCTTCTACCGGTTGACCGACCTGTCCGCGGGTGACGAGATCGAGGTGCACGGCGAGCAGGGCGAGATCGTGACGTTCACGGTCCGCGCGCTCGAACGCCACCCCAAGGACGACTTCCCCACCGAGCGCGTCTACGCCGGAACCGCCGGCCCCGAACTGCGCCTGATCACCTGCGGCGGCGACTTCGACCGCGACGCACGCAGCTACCGCGACAACATCATCGTGTACGCCGAGCGAACCGACCTCTGACGCCTGCCGTCATCGAACGCCGCCGACGGCGCCGACCATGCGCACGGCGCGTGGCGGGCGGCGCGCGGGGCCATGCGTCCCCTACAGTCCGCGCCCATGACTACCTCCTCCTCCGCGTTCGCCCGGTCCGTGCTCGATGCCGCCGGTCACGCCGTCGTCGGTCTCGACGACCAACTCGAACTGGTCCTGATCGGTCTGCTCGCCCGCGGCCACGTACTCGTCGAGGACGTGCCCGGGACCGGCAAGACCTCGGCGGTGCGTGCCATCGCCGCGGTCACCGGCCTGCCGTTCGGCCGCCTGCAGTGCACGCCGGACCTGCTGCCCACCGAGGTGACCGGCGTCAACGTCTACGACCAGGCCTCCGGCGAGTTCCGGTTCCGGCCCGGCCCGGTGTTCCGCTCGCTGCTGCTCGTCGACGAGATCAACCGCGCGACCCCGCGCACCCAGGCCGCGTTGCTCGAGGCGATGGCCGAGCGCCAGGTCACCGTCGACGGGCAGTCGCACCTGCTCGGCGACGAGTTCACGGTGATCGCGACCCAGAACCCGGTGGAGCAGGCCGGCACCTTCCCGCTTCCCGAGGCGCAGATGGACCGCTTCCTGCTGCGGGTCTCGTTCGGCTATCCGTCCCGCGAGGCGCACCTCGACATCCTGCGCGGGCGTCGCGGCACCGAACCGCTCGACCACCTCACCCCGGTCGTGCAGGCGATGGACGCCCTGCCCGGCCTGTGGGACGAGGTGGGCGCCGTCCACGTCGACACCAGCATCGAGGACTACGTCCTCGACCTCGTCGAGGGTCTGCGGGACCACGACGAGATCGCGGTCGGCCCGTCCGTGCGTGCCGTCCTGATGCTCGAGCAGGCCGCCCGAGCCGCGGCTGCGGTGGCCGGCCGCGACCACGTCCTGCCCGACGACGTCAAGCGCCTCGCCCAGCCGTTGCTCGCCCACCGGCTCGTGCTGCACGAGGACGCGGGCGTGCACGGTCGCGACCCGCAGACGCTGGTGGCCGACGTGCTGGCCAGCACGCGTGTGCCGGTGCAACTGGAGCGCTGACCCGTGGCCCGCTGGATCTGGCCGGCCACGGGCCTCGCGCTGTTCCTCGCGGTGATCCTGCCCTCGACGCTGGGGTGGGGCCTGGCGATCGGCCTGACGCTGCTCAGCGTCGGCTCGACCGTCTGGGCGGCCGTGCTGCGCCGCCAGGTCACCGTCGAGATCGTCCTGCCTGCCCGCCTGATCCGCGGCGAGGACGACGAACTCACGGTCGTGGCCACCAACCGCAGCCGCCTGCCGGCCACGCGCGTGCGGGTCGAGGTCCAGTTGCCCCAGGGCGGCCTGACCCCGTCGGAGGTCTTCTTCGAACTGGCCGTCCCCGGCCGCAGCGTGGTCCGTCGGAGCACCCCGATCACCGCGTTCAACCGGGGCCGTTGGCAGCCGCTGCCGCTGCCGGTCCGGCTCGGTGATCCGTTCGGGATCCACGAGGTCGAGACCCGCCGGCCGCCCACGGCGAACCCGGTCATCGTCCTGCCGGTCGTCCTGCCGGTCCGCCGCATCCACCTGCCGGCCGCATCGCCCCTGGCCGAGGTACCCGATCAGCGGTCGCTGCTCAACGACCCGACCGCGATCGTCGGCATCCGCCCGTACGAGCCCGGCGACCCGCTGCGCGCCATCCACTGGCCGGCCACGGCCGCCACCGGCACGTTGGTGCGCCGCGAGACCGAGCGGGCCTGGGCCAGGGACCTGCTGGTGGTCGTCGACCTCGACCACGACGGCTGGCAACGCCACGACCAGGCCCCCGAGGTCGGCATCATCGTGGCCGCCTCGCTGCTCGCCGAAGCCATCCTGCGGTTGCGCCAACCCGCCGGCCTGCTGACCTCGTGGGTGGACACGCCGGGTGACGAACCACGTCCGGCCGGATTCCGGATCACCGGCGCCCGTCCCCACCTCGATTCGATGCTGAGCCACCTGGCCGTGGCCCGACTCCACCCCGGCCTGCCGCTCGCCGACCTCGTCGGCCGCGACGTCCGCCGCCAGGACTCTGGCGCCCCGCGCACGTGGCGACAGCCCGGCACGACCGTCGCGGTCATCACGGGTCGACCGGGCAACGAACTCGCCGGCGCGCTGCGACAACTGCGCCGTCGGGGCCTGTCCCCCGTCGTCATCCACGTCGGTCGCGGCGACCTGCTCGATGCCGCCGTCCCTGCGACCGGCGGCGCGCCGCGCATCACGGTGCCGAGCGACGTGCCCCTGTCGAGGTTGACGCTGTGAGCGCGCCCGCCGTCCCCGAGACCTCGGCCGTCCGACGCGGCGACGGGCAACGCCACGCGCTCGTGCTGACCCTCGCGCTCACCCTGCCGCTGGTCGCCTGGTTGGTCCAACGCGGTGCCGAGACCAACCAGCACTTCCCACGCGTGCTGACGCTGGTCGCCACCGCCGTCACCGCCCTGGTCGCGGTCGTGCTGGTGCCCGACAGTCTGAGGCTGACCATGCGCCAGGTCGGCGCCCGCGTCATGGGCGTCGTGATGCTCGCCCTCGCCCTGCGCTTCGCGCACCCCGACCCGGTCACGGCCTGGACCGCGTACCGCGGCGGGGACGAGACCCTGGCGTCGGCACGCCTGATCGTTCCCCTGTTGGCCATGCTGCTCGCGCTGGGCGCGGGCCAGGTCATCGCCGTCAAGGTGACCGGCGCGATCGTGGGCACGCGGACGGCGAACGCCGACCGCGCCCGCGAGTCGGCCGCACTGCAGGTCTGGTTCGGCGCCACGGTCGCCATGCTGCTGCTCGCGGCCTCGGACGTCGGCCGCGTCGCGTGGGTACAGGCGCTGCTGGTCCTCGGTCCGCTGGTGGGGCTGACCGCCCTGGCCGACCTGCGGACCCGGCTGCGTGGACCCGACAGCGACCGACCGATCGTGCGGGCCGGGCCACGCCGCGTGATCGGCACGACCGCCGTCGTCGCGCTCGCCGCCGTGCTGCTTGGTGGCGTCGCCGGCGTCGCGCTGCTTCCTGAGCGGGCGATGGACGGCCTCGGCAGGCCGAGCGAGTGGGCCCGCAACGCCTTCGACTGGGACTTCCGGCAGCGGACGGGCCAGCGGGACGGCGTGGTCGGGACCGGCAGCCAACACCGTGAGCGTGGCGGCATCGAGGTCGAGCGCCCCTTCGACGACCGCACGATCCCGCTGTTCAGCAACGTGCCCAACCCGCCGTGGTGGCTGGTGGCTGCCGGGGTCGCACTGCTCGCCTGGGTCGTGTTCAAACCGCGCTACTGGCGCACCGTGCTGGCCCGTGTCTGGGTGCTGGTGCGCGGGTTGTTCGGCCTGGCCGGTGACCCCGAGGGTGACGTCGAGTCGTGGAGCGGCGAGGCGCTCCACGGCCGCGGACCCGGCGGTCGGCTGCGGGAGGCGCTGCAGCGCTTCCTGCCGCGCCCCCGCGATCCCCGGCAGGCGGTCGTCTTCGACTATCTACGGGTCGAACGCGCGCTGGCCGGCGAGGGCGATGACCACCCGCGTGCCAGGGCGTTGTGGGAGACCCCGCTCGAGCACGCCGAGCGTGTCACCCTCGGCGAGGCGTACGACGAGTTGGCCGCCCTGACCTCGACGGCGCGGTTCGCGAAGCAGCCGCCGTCGACCGTTGACGCGGAGCGCTCGTTGCACCTGCGCCAGGCCGTCGAACGTCACCTCAAGGACCAACAGGCGGCGGACGCCACCGGTTCAGACCAGACGCCCGTCGCGTAACTGCAGGCGACGCGGGGCCTGCGCGATGATCTCCTCGTCGTGGGTGGCGATCAGCACCGCACTGCCGGCCGCCGCGGCCTTTCGCAGCCCGTCCATCACGCCCGACGCCCACGCCGCGTCCTGGTGACCGGTCGGCTCGTCGGCCAGCAGCAGTCGGGGGACGCCGACCAGCGCGCGTGCCAGCGCCGTGCGTTGCTGTTCCCCCAGCGACACCTCGGGCGGCATGCGGTGGGCGAGGTGGTCGATGCCGAAGGCCTTGAGGGCGACCTCGAGGCGCTGCGCCTGCTGTTCGCGGTCGGTGCCCCCGCCCAGCCGCAGCGGCAGGTCGACGTTCTCGCCGATGGTCAGTTCGGGCAGCAGACCGAGGCGCTGGGGCGCGATCGCGAGCCGATCCCACCCGGGGGCGCGTGTCCGGTCGTGATCGGCCCAGTCGAGCGTCCCGGTGTCGGGCGTCTCCCAGCCGGCCAGGACGTTGAGCAGGGTCGTCTTGCCAGAGCCAGAGGGCCCGGTGATCACGACCAGTTCACCGGCCTCGACGGTGAACGAGACGTCGGCGAGCGCGACGACCTCCTCGGCCCCTCGCCGATAGGTCCGCCCCAGCCCCTCGGCCGTCAGCAACCGCGTCATGCGCGACCTCCGGGACGTCCCGCGTCCCCCCACCCCGGGGGCCGGATGCGGATGCCGTCGGGTTCGACGGTCAGGACCGCACGCCGGTCGGGGAAGTGGACCAACTCCCCCGGCGGGATCTGGACCCGACCGGATTCGTCGATCACCGCCAGGACGCCGGCCTCGGTGGTCTCCGACGCGACGGCGCCGCGGTGCAGCGACAGGGTCCGCTCGGCAGCGCTCACGACCCGCGGGTCGTGGGTCGAGAGCACGATCGCGACCCCACGGTCGGCCAGCAGCCGCATCTGGCCGAGCAGCAGTTCGGCCGAGCCGGTGTCGAGTTCGGCGGTCGGCTCGTCGGCGATGACCAGCGCGGGGTCGCCGATCACGGCCTGCGCCAGGGCGACGCGCTGCTGCTGGCCCCCGGAGAGCTCGTCGGGGCGGTGGTCGCGCCGATCGGCCAGTCCGAGATCACCGAGCAGTTCGCCTGCCTGTGACCGGGCGTCCATGCGGGCCAGTCCCCGCAGGCGGCCGGCCTGGGCGACCTGCTCCACCGCGGGGACGCCGGGCAGCAGGTTGTCCGAGGGGCGCTGGAACATGTAGCCGACCTTGCGGCGGCGCAGCCGTCGCAGCGCGCGGCCCGACAACTGGTCGATCGGTTCGCCGCCGAGCCGGACCGAACCGGCGCTCGGCCGGTCGAGGGCGGCCAGGATCCGTAGCAACGACGACTTGCCGCTGCCCGACGGGCCGACCACCGCCGAGATCGTGCGCTGCGGGAAGTGGGCGTCCACGCCGCGCAGGGCATGGACCTCGCCGCTGGCGATCGAGTAGATGCGCACCACCCCGGCGCACTCGGCGGCCATCGTGTCATGCACTGCGCAACACCTCCGCGACGTCGGCACGGTCCGCCGCCCGTTGCAGTGTGGCGGCTCCGAGGCCACCTGCCAGTGCAAGCGCCACCAGCAGCCCGCCCAGGGCGCCCAACGGTACGACCACCCGCGGGGCGGGCAGCAGGTCGGGGAGCGGGTCGATCCCTCCCGTGACGGCCGCCGCAGCCAACAGGCCCAATCCGGTCGCCATGACGAATGCGATGACGAGCAGCGCCAGCACCTCGTAGAGCAACGCGGCGGCGTGCGTGGCCGGGGTCAGCCCCATGCGCCGCGACAGGGCGTAGGACACCTGCAGGTCGCGCTGCCGGACGGCGACGAACAGCAGCACGCCGAGCAGCGCCAGCACCGTCGCCAGGATCGCCAGGGCCTGCAGCGCACCGAGGGCCCAGTCGACCGCGACGAGGCGGGACCGTCCGGCCACCTCGGCGGCGCTGCGGACCTCGTCGGTGTCGACGCCGGCGGCGACCAGGGTGGCAACGGCGTCGTCGCCCGAGGCCCAGCGCTCGACGCGCCAGCGGTCGCGCCATTGCGCGCCCGGTGCACCTTCGCCGGCCATGGCGTCGGCGGCATCGACGGTGGCGATCAGCAGCGGACGCCCCGTCGACTGCCCGGGCAGCGCGGTCGAGCGGTCGACGACCTCCAGCGGGGCCAGGAACCCGGGCACGTCGACGACGGTCGGGTCACCGTCGACCTGGCCGGCCAGCAGCACGGGGAGGCGTCCGTCGGCCGGGCCGAGCAGGCGTGCCAGCAGGTCCGGCAGGTGCGCGCCGGCCAGTTCGGGGCGCCAGAACGCCACGTCGGCGAACGTGTCGGCGTCGACGAGCAGGACGTCGACACCCTGCTCCCCAGGTCCCAGCCGGCCCCGGTTGCGCAGGACGACGGTGGTCCCGTCCACCCGGCCGGCGTCCGTGGCGGGGGCGACGGCGGCGGCGCCCAGCGCGACCACCGCCTTCTCCTCGACGGCGGTCTGCAGCGAACTCGACAGCGCGGCGGTGTAGACGACCAGTCCGAGGGCGGTCGCGGACGCGCCGGTCATCAACAGTCCCGCGCCACGGGCGGCGGCCAGGCGACGGATCGCCAGGAAGGGGGCGGCACCGGCGTCGTGGCCGAGTCGGCGCAGCCGCGGCAGTGCCCGCCCGAGGCCCCGCACGGCCAGCCCGACCGTTCCGGTCAGCAGCAGCAGCGGGAAGGCGAGCACCAGCGGGCTGAGCCCGGCATGGGGGCCTCCGAGCCCGGGCACGCCGCCGACGGGGCGCAGGCCCCCGGCGCCGCGCAGTTGGACGAACGCCACCGCGGCCAGCGCCAGCACGGCGATCTCCCACGGGAAGCGGCGCAGTCGGCGGACCCGCACGACCCGCCCGACCCGCACGGTGAGCCCGGCGACGACCGCCGTGGTGGCGCCGACGACGACCAGGGCCGGAAGGACCGTCGCCACGGCGGCGAGGGCCGCCGCGCCGGCGACGGTCGGCGGGACGCCGCGGGGTGCGTTGGCGACGGCGACCACGCCGACCGCGGCCGCCCAGCCCACCAGGGTCCCGGCCAGGACGGCCGGCGATGCCCGCACCGCGGCGCGCAGCCCCTGCAGCGGCAGCGCCCGGCCACGCACGTTCTCGAGGCGCAGTTCCGTGGCTCGCTGTCGAGCGGCGAACAGCGCCGTCATCCCGACCACGACCAGCGCGACGGCCTGCCCGGCGAACCCCGAGATCCGGGCCGGTGCACCGACCGCCGCGACGGCGCGCGCAGCCTCGTCGAGGACGGCGGTCAGCCCGATCGTCGCCGTGACGTGCGAGCCGGCCGTGTCGGCCAGGGTCGCTCCGAGCCGCGTACGGGGGTCCGTGGCCGCGACCGTCACACCCCGGAAGCGCGCCCGCACCTCGGCGGCGCCGGCGCGACCGGTGAGGTCGGCGGCGACGGGGACCTGCCAGGTCACCTCGGCCCCGCCCCGCAGTTGGACCATGTGGTCGAGCACGGTCCCCGGCGCGGCGAACACCAGGTCGAACGGTCGCTGCGCCCGCGCCGTCTGGGCCATCAGAGCGGCGAGGTCGGCGAGCGCCGGCGGAGAGGTCTCGGGATCGAGTTCCCGGTAGATCGACCCCACGCGTTCCTCGACGGTGCGGGAGCCGCGTGCCAGCGTCACCGGGTCGCCGGGTCGCAGGCCGAGTTCGTCGGCGAGCAGTTGCGGGACCGCGAGTCCGTCGCCCGGATCGCCCGCGACGACGTCGATGAGTTCCTCGGCGCCCACCCGGCCGACCAGGCGCATGCGCTGCTCGGCACCGTCGACGACCAGCGTGGCCGGGTCGGCCCGCACGGTCGTGGTCACCGTGGCGACCCCGGCGGCCGCCGCGACCTGCTCCCGCACGTCGTCGGCCGCGTCGGCCGAGAAGGGGCCGGTCGCCGTCACGGCCAGCCCGGCCTGCTCGGGAGTCAGC
>JAGXST010000337.1 GCA_018335555.1 Actinomycetota bacterium
GGGGGGAACGGGGCCGCGGAGCGGCCGATGGGGGGTTGTCGGTGATGGCACAGACGAGACCACTGTCCGAGGCGTTGACCGGGACGTCCGTCGACGTCGCCGACGGTCAACCGATCCTCGAGGTCGCCGACCTCGTCATGCGCTTCGGCGGCACCACCGCCGTCGGCGGCGTCAGCTTCGACGTCCAACGCGGCGAGTTGTTCGCCATCATCGGGCCCAACGGCGCCGGCAAGACCTCGATCTTCAACTGCCTGTCGGGTGTGTACCGCCCGCAGGAGGGCCGCCTGCAGTTCCTGGGCGAGAGCCTGCTCGGCCAGAAGCCCGACGCGATCGCCGATCGGGGCATCGCGCGGATGTTCCAGAACATCGAGTTGTTCGACAACCTCACGGTGCTCGACAACCTGATGCTCGGCCGCCACCAGCACCTGCCCTACGGGGTGCTCTCGGGCCTGCTCTACGCCGGTCGCGCCCGCACGGTCGAACTCGAGAACCGCCGGATCGTCGAGGACATCATCGACTTCCTCGAGATCGAGGCGTTCCGCAAGTTCCCGGTCGGGATGCTGCCCTACGGCGTCAAGAAGCGGGTCGAACTCGGCCGCGCCCTGGCGATGGAGCCCAAGCTGCTGCTCCTCGACGAGCCCGTGGCGGGCATGAACGTCGAGGAGACCGAGGACATGGCCCGGTTCATCCTCGACATCCGCTCCGAACTCGATCTGGCGATGGTCATGGTCGAGCACGACATGGGCCTGGTGATGGACCTCGCCGACCGGGTGCTCGTGCTCGACTTCGGCAAGCCGATCGCGCTCGGCACCCCCGACGTGGTCCAGACCGATCCCGAGGTGATCCGGGCCTACCTCGGGGAGGGCGACAGCGGTCCCACGATCGAAGAGGAAGCCGCCGAGGCCGAAGCCGTGACCGCGGAGGAGCGAGCATGAGCGCGACGATGGAGCAGGGCACGCAGGCGTCGAGCGCCCCCGGCGGGGCCCGAAGCATCCCGTCCCGCATCCGCGAGCACGCACGACGCGACCCACAGCGGGTCTGCATGCGCGAGAAGCGCTTCGGGATCTGGCAGGACATCACCTGGGCCGACTACTGGGACAACGTCTCGCTGGTCGCGCACGGGCTCGCGGCGCTCGGGGTCGAGGCGGGCGACCGGGTCGCCATCCACTCCGAGAACCGGCCCGAGTGGCTCTACGCCGACGTCGGCACGGTCGCGCTGCGCGCCATCACCATGGGGCTGTACCCGACCAACCCCGCCCCCGAGGTGGCCTACCTGCTGCGCGACTCGGGGTCGAAGGTGCTGATCGCCGAGGACCAGGAACAGGTCGACAAGGCGCTCGAGGTCGAGGCCGAGTGCCCCGACCTGCAGCACATCGTGTATCTGGACCCGCGCGGCGTCCGCGAGTACGAGCACAGCAAGCTGCTGAGCTGGGATGCGTTCATCGCGATGGGCCGCGAGCACCGCGACCGTGAGCCCGACCTGCTCGATCGACGCGCCAGCGAGGCGACCGGCGAGGACGTCGCGACGCTGATCTACACCTCGGGGACGACCGGCCCGCCGAAGGGCGCGATGCTGTCGGTGGGCAACATCGACTTCGCGGTCGAGACGCTGGTCAGCGGCGGCGGGTTCTACAACCCGCCGGCCGGGCCGCACGACGTGATCCTGAGCTACCTGCCGCTGTGTCACGTCGCCGAGCGGGCCGCGACCGAATGGGTCAACGCCGAGGCGGGCGTGACGGTGCACTTCGCCGAGTCGATCGACACCGTCCAGGCCAACCTCAAGGAGGTGCAGCCGACCCTGTTCTTCGCGGTTCCGCGCATCTGGGAGAAGTTGCACGCCGGCATCCACATCAAGATGAACGCCGCGTCGCCGCTGAAGCGGGCCGTGTTCGGCTTCTGGATGAAGATGGCCGAACGCATCGGTGACGAGCTGGTCGCCAACGAGGGTCGGCACACGGTCAAGACCCGGGTGCTGTACGGGCTCGGCTATCCGTTCGTCTTCCGGGCCCTGCGCGACCGCGTCGGCCTGCGCAAGGTGCGCTCGGCCGGCTCGGGCGCGGCCCCGATCGCGCCCGAGGTGCTCAAGTTCTTCTTCGGCATCGGCGTGATCATCTACGAGATCTACGGCATGACCGAGAACGCGGCGGTGGCGACCACCAACCGCCCGGGTCGGGTCAAGCTCGGCACCGTCGGTGAACCCCAGCCGGGCATCGAGGTCCGCATCGACGAGCAGACCGGCGAGATCCTCACGCGCCATCCGGCCAACTTCGTCGGTTACTGGAACAAGCCGGACAAGACCGCCGAGGCGATCGACGCCGACGGCTGGCTGCACACCGGCGACGTCGGCGAGTGGGTCGACGGCACCCACATCAAGATCGTCGACCGCATCAAGGACATCATCATCACGGCCGGCGGCAAGAACATCTCGCCGTCCGAGATCGAGAACCTGCTCAAGACCTCGCCCTACGTCAAGGAAGCCGTGGTCGTCGGCGACGGTCGGCCCTACCTGACGGCGTTGATCGGGATCGAACTCGACACGGTGGGTGACTGGGCGCAGCGCCGCAAGCTGCCCTACACGACCTACCGCGACCTGTCCGAGAAGCCCGAGGTCCTGCAGTTGGTGCAGAAGGTCGTCAAGGACACCAACGAGAAGTTCGCCAGGGTCGAGAACATCCGCAAGTTCCGGATCATCCCCAAGGAACTCGACCACGAGGACGGCGAGTTGACCGCCACCCAGAAGGTCAAGCGCGCCTCGCTGTACGAGATGTTCGGCCACCTCGTCGACGACATGTACGCCAACGACACCCGCTACCCCGGCGGTGACCTCGTCGAGGTCCACACGCCGGGCGCGGCGCCCGTCGCGGCCGGACGCGGGGGAGACGCCTGATGGACGACCTGCTCACGGTCCTGATCCGCGGCCTGGCACAGGGCAGCTTCTACGCCCTGGTCGCCGCCGGCTTCGTGGTGATCTACCGCGCCACCGACGTGGTGAACTTCGCCCAGCCCGCGCTGATGGTCATGGGCGCCTACTTCACGGCCCTGTTCCGGCACAACTACGACCTGCCGTTCTGGCTCGCGGTGCTCGCCGCGATCGCCGTCGTCGCCATGATCGGTGCGGTGTCCGAGCGGGTGGCGCTGCGTCCGATGGTCGGCCAGCCGCCGTTCTCGGCCGCCATGGTCACGGTCGGTCTGTTCCTCGTGCTCACGATCGTGGCGAACCGACTCATCGGTTCGAACGTGATCTCGGTCGGGGACCCGTGGGGGCTCGAGACCGCCGTGTTCGCCGGCAACGTGCGCATGCGCGTCGCCGACGGGTGGGGGATCGGGCTGACCATCGTCGCCTTCGCGGCGGTCGGGCTGTTCCTGACCCGCTCGCGCGTCGGCCTGGCGATGCGGGCCACCTCGCTCGACCAGGAGGTCGCGTTGGCACAGGGCGTCAACGTCGGCCGCATGTTCGGCCTGTCGTGGGCCATGGCCGGCGGCTTGGCCGGCCTGGCCGGGATGGTCTACGGCTCGGGCGGTACCGGCGTCGACCCCACCAGCGCGTTCGTCGCGCTCAAGGCCCTGCCGGTGATCATCCTCGGCGGGCTCGACTCGCTCAAGGGTGCCTACATCGGTGGGTTGGTCATCGGCGTCGCCGAGGCGTTCACCCGGGCGAATGCGGCATCGCTGTCCGGGGTGGTCGGCGCCAACGTCGACGTCGTCGTGCCCTATCTGATCATGCTGATCGTGCTGATGGTCAGGCCCTACGGCCTGTTCGGCACCCCGGAGGTCCAGCGCGTATGACCGGTCCCAACACCCTGTTGCCGGGACGTCGTCGCGCGGTCACGTTGCGCGGACGTCCGGAGCTGTACACCGAGTACGGGGCCGACCAGGCCCTGCTCAACACCCCGGCGAAGCGCCGCTTCGCGGCCGTGCTGCTGCTGGTGCTGGTCGTGGTGCCGTTCTTCCTCGACCGCGACCTCAACGGCCTGCTGACCCGGGTGTTCATCACCTCGATCGGTGCGATCGGGCTCAACCTGGTCACCGGTTATGCGGGTCAGGTGTCACTCGGCCACGCGTTCTTCCTCGGCCTCGGCGCCTTCACCGCGGCGTTCCTCGGCAACGAGCCCACCGGATCGTTGCGCGGCCTCGGCCTCGAGATGTGGGCCTGGCTGCCCCTGTCCGGCCTGGTCGCGGCGGCGGTCGGTGCGATGGTCGCCCCGCTCGCGGCCCGGGTCCGCGGCCTCTACCTCGCGATCCTGACCCTGGGGCTGGTGTTCGTCGGCGACCACATCTTCAAGGAGATGCGCACCTTCACCGGCGGGCCGGGCATCGGTCGCCGCGCCGCTGCACCGATCGTGGGCGGACTCGACCTGTACCGGCGCCAGACCATCCTCGGCGTCGAGATCGCGGGCGACGTCCTGTACTACTTCCTGTGCCTGATCCTGCTGCTGGTGCTCGGGGTCGCGGCCCGCAATCTCGCACGGTCGAAGACCGGTCGGTCGTTCGCGGCCGTACGCGACCGCGACATCGCGGCCGAGGTCATGGGCGTGCCGCTGGTGCGTACCAAGGTGGTGGCGTTCACGATCTCGTCGTTCTACGCCGGGATCTGCGGCGCGCTGCTCGCGGTCATGTACGGCACGATCGTGCCCGAGAACTTCGGTCTGCTGCTGTCCGTGGACTTCCTCGCGATGATCCTGATCGGCGGCGTGGCCACGATCAGCGGCTCGATCGTCGGCGCCGCGTTCGTGGTGCTGATGCCACGGCTCGTGCAGAGCCTGACCGACGTGCTGCCGTTCATCTCGCGTGGCGGAGGCGGCGGGGCGTTGCTGTCGGTCGATCAACTGCAGGGGATCCTGTTCGGTGCGCTGATCGTCGGCTTCCTGGTCCTCGAGCCGCGCGGGCTGTACGGGCTGTGGTTGCGGGTGCGCAACTACTGGAAGGCGTGGCCCTTCTCGTACTGAAGAACATTCCGCCCGCGAAGGCCGGCGGTGACCTACCATGGACCTACGATTCGAGTAGTAGACGCGCGGCACGGGAGTGCGTCGGGCAGCCCCCGACGCCCCGCGCGAGCAAGGACTCCGCTCCGCCAGCCGGCGTGGGCGGCGGGAGACCCTTCATACGACAGAGAGGGCGAAGGGATGCGGGAGACAAGGCGATTGCGGCGCATGGCCGCCGCACTGTGTGCCGTCGCGCTGGTGGCGACGGCATGCGGTGGGGACGACGAACCCGAGACCACCGACACCGAGACCGAGACCGACGTCGAGGAGGAGCCCGAGGGCGAGACCGAGACGGACGCCGAGGAGGAGCCCGAGGGCGACGCCACCGGCGAGATCGCCACTGACGTCGGCGTGACCGAGGAGCCCTGCCCCGAGGGCATCAACCCCGACAACGGCTGCATCTACCTCGGCATCCTGTCCGACCTGACGGTCGGCCCGTTCGCGCCGCTCGGCGTGCAGATCGTCGAGGGCCAGGAAGCGTTCTGGCAGCGCGTCAACGAGGCCGGCGGCATCGGCGGCTTCGACATCAACGTCACCGAGTACACGCGCGACAACGAGTACAACCCGCAGACCCAGTCGCAGTTGTACCGCGAGATCGAGCCGAACATCCTCGCGCTCGCGCAGACGCTGGGCACGCCGCCGACCGAGGCGATCCTGCCCGACATGGACGCGGACAACGTCGTCGGTATCCCCGCGTCGTGGTGGTCGGGTTGGGACCACGAGTCCTCGGACATGGGCCTGATCCTGGCCTCCGGCTACTCGTACTGCATGGAGTCGCAGATCGCGCTGGACTGGTCGAACGAGAACGAGGGCGAGATCGGTTCGGTCCTCGCCGTCGGCTACCCGGGTGACTACGGCGGCGACTCTGCTGCCGGTGTCGCGGCGTGGGCCGAGGCCAACGGCATCGAGTACCTCGGCTTCGTCGAGACCGCCCCGAACGCGATGGTCGGGTCGCAGGACGCGGCCATCGGCCAGGTCGTCGGCAGCGGCGCGGACCGCGTCGTCCTCGCGACCGGCCCGGCCGAGACGGCCGAGATCGTCGGTGGCTCGATGGCCAACGGCTACGCGGGTCGCTTCATCGGTGCCGTTCCGACCTGGAACCCGGCCCTGATGGACTCCCCGGCGGCGCCGGCCCTCGAGGCGGCGTTCACGCACATCGGTCCGTGGGAGGCCTTCACCGGTGAGTCCGGTGCGCACCAGGCGATGCAGGAGTTCCTCGGCGAGGGCAACCTGCCGGGCAACGACGGCTTCACCTTCGGCTGGATCTGGTCCTACCCGATGAAGGCGCTGCTCGAAGCGGCGGCCGACAACGGTGACCTGACCCGCGAAGGCCTGCGTTCGGCGGTCAACGGTCTGACCGTCGACTACGAAGGCGCACTGCCCGAACTCAACATCACGGGTGACGCCAACGCCGACGCCGTGCGTACCGCGGTGATCTCGCAACCCGACTCGGACGCGCCGCTGCGGCTGTCCACGGTCGCAACCGGCGTGACCGGCGCGACGGCGGACGACTACGACTACAGCGCGCCCTGCTCGGGCACCTGAGTCGAGCCGGGCGGGTGGGCTCCGGGGGGAGCCTGTCGCACGCAACACACGCTGGGGCGGCCCGATCGGGCCGCCCCAGCGGCGTCCGCGGCGGCCGGCCCTGACCCGCTGGCCGAGGTGCTCAGGGGCGGGCAAGGGTGCTCCCCGATGGCTGGACGGGACCGCCGATGAGACAGTGGCCTCCGATACCCACGAAGGAACCACGGTGACCTGCAACAACTGCGGCGCAAGCCTCGAATCCACGGCGACGACCTGCCCGGTCTGCGGGACCGCGGTCGGCGCCCCGTCGGCGGGCCTCTCCGACACGACCGGCGGCGACCGCCCCGCATGGGAGACCGGCGCGCCCGGTAGCACCGCCCGCGACGCCGGGACGGGCGGCGCCGAGTACGGGCCTGGGGCCGGTGCACCCGGGCCGGGTGCCGAGGGCGCCTGGCAGGGGCAGCCCGGCTACGCCGCCCCGACCTGGCAGGTGCCGGCGGCCCACCCCTCGGGCCTGCCGAGCGATGTCCGTGGCTGGGGTGCTGGCGCCCACGCGTCGTCCTTCCTCGCCTTCATCGGCCTGCCGGTCGTCGGGCCGCTGCTGGTGTGGCTGGTCAAGCGCGACCACCCGTTCGTCGACCACCACGGCCGGGAGGCGCTCAACTTCCAACTGTCGGTCGCGCTGTACACGATCGTCGGGGTGCTGGCCTCGGTCCCCATCGGGCTGCTCACCCTCGGGATCGGTTTCATCGGGATCGCGGTGTTGGGCGTGGCGCTCGGGATCGCGTGGCTGGTGCTGCCCGTCGTCGCCGCGGTGAAGGCCTCCAATGGCGAGGGCTACCGCTACCCCATGACGATCCGCTTCGTGCGGTAGGTCCTGCCGACGACTCCTCCGCCCGGGGCCGGTGCCCCGGGCGGAGGCGTGCCGACGAGCGGGACGGTGTGCGCCATGCGGCCAGCGCGCGCACCTCGGGCGGACTAGTCACCTGACGTCACCCGCGGCGTGCCGCGGCGTTGAGCCCTGCAACGCCCGGCATCCGCCGGGCCGGGAGCGCCCCGACGCCGCGGGGTGCACAGGGAGACGCCCCGCACGGCCGGGGCCCGTCAGGAGCACTACATGCGCCGCACACTCGCCTCCGTGTCCGCCGGATCCATGCTCGGGATCGCCGGACTGCTGGCCCCACTGACCGGGGTGGTCGACTCCGTGACCGTGACCGCGACCGCGACCGCCGCCGTCGACGACGCGGTCGCCCGGTTGACCGGGACCTCGACCGTGCTGGTCATCCTCGACGAGGACGCCGACGTCGACCAGGTCGCCGCCAGCGTGGCCGCCCGGGTCAACCTCGTCAGCCGCTACGACCGCATCGCGGTGCTGCTCGCCGAGGGGCCGGCCGACGACCTCCGTGCCCTCGCCGAGGTGGCCGGCGTCCAACGGCTCGAGTACGACGCGCCGATCCGGACGTTCACCGACTCCTCGCACGAGGCCACCGGAGGGCAGCGCCTGCTCGACGGCGAAGTGACCGTCGACGGGCAGATCGTGGACGGCAGCGGCATCGGCGTCGCCGTGGTCGACACCGGCGTCGACGGCTGGCACCCCGACCTCGCCGCGCGGATGGGCGAGAACGTCAAGATCGTGCCTTCGCTGGGTCTGCTCGGTGGCACCGCGATCCCGTTCCCCGAGTCCGACACCCTGAGCATCGGCGGGCACGGCACCCATGTCGCCGGGATCGTCGCCGGTGACGGCACCGCCTCGTCGGGCACCTACCACGGCGCCGCGACCGGGGCGACCATCCACGGGGTGAGCGGCGGCACCCTGATCTCGCTGCACTCAGGTCTCGAGGGGCTGTACTGGGTGCTCGAGAACCACGACACGGTCACGCCGGCCATCCGCGTGGTCAACAACTCCTGGGGCGGCGGGGCCGGCGACTACAACCCGGACGGCGCCATCCCGCGGGTCGTGCGCGAACTGACCGACGCCGGCGTCGTCGTGGTGTTCGCGGCCGGCAACGCCGGCGGGGACGGCTCGAGCCAGGCCACCTCGATCCAGTGCGTCGACCCGACGCCGGGCATGATCTGCGTCGCCTCCTACGACGACCAGGGCACGGGCGGGCGCGACGGCGTCACCTCCGACTTCTCGTCGCGGGGCGCGATCGATCAGCCGAACACCTGGCCCGACCTCTCGGCACCCGGCAGCGACATCATCGCCGCGTGCCGGCTGACGCTGCCCGTCTGCGCCACCGGCGCGTTCGGCGCCCCCGACCCGCTCAACTACGCGTCGCTCTCGGGCACCTCGATGGCCGCCCCGCACATCGCCGGCATCGCGGCGCAGGTGTTGCAGGTCAACCCCGACCTCACGCCCGCCGAGGTCGAGAGCATCCTGGTCTCGACCGCGAGCGGCGACGCGCCCGGCTGGGAACAGGGCGCAGGACTCGTCGACGCCGTCGCGGCGGTCCAGGCCGCCGCCGGCCAGGCGTTCACGACCAGCGAGCCGGCACGGGGCCGGTCGGCCGCGGCACCTGGCCGCAACCGCTGATCGTCACCGCAACAACGGGGGGACGGCCCGGGACCATCACGGTCCCGGGCCGTCGTACGTCCGCCGGAGATGTCTGGATCTGCCCAAACCACTGGAGTCTGACCCCCGACCAGCCGATGGGTAGCTAAGAGACGGCTGCAAGGACGCGGCCGGGCACGACCGAGATGGCAGGCGGCCCTGCGAGGCGGCCCGGCCAGTCGGCAAGGACACGGAGGTCCTCGAGCGTCATGGCACGGTCGACACCAGGTTCACTGCCGCGGTTCGCGAACTCTTGGTTCGCGGCCATCGCCGCGCCCCTCGTGGCGCTGGTGCTGCTCGCCTCCGTCCTCGTCGCCGGCCTCCGAGGACCCGCGAGCGTCGAGCTCGCCACGTACGGCACCGACCCGGTGCTCACCCACCACGGTGTGCCGGTCGACGAGTTGCCACCGGCCGCCGTCGTGCGAGTCGACACCACGGACCTGGGCGACCGCGAGCAGGTCGCCGCCGCGTTCGCCGACCTGGACGGCGTGACCGCGGTCGAACCGCTGTTCCGCGACTGGTACGTGATCGAGGGCGTCGAAGCCGACGCCGCAACGTCGATCGCCGGCGTCGTCGAGGCCGAGGCGCGGACGTATGCCGCGCTGGCGGGGCAGGCGTTGCCGGCGCAGTGGTACCTCCACAACGACGGGCCGGACGCGACGGGCCGTTCGCGGGCACTCCTCGGCTCCGACATCGATTGGCGTCGAACGCAGGCCGATCCAGGGTTCGCCGACAGTCTCGACCCGGCTGCCAGGGGCGCCGGCGTGGTCGTCGCGGTCGTCGACAACGGGGTCGACACCTCGCACGAGGCGCTCGAGGATCGCATCTGGGTCGGGACGACCGACGGCGACTGCGATCCCGCCGCCGATCCGACCGCGGCCACCCCCGTGACCTGGTGCTACGGCTACGACTTCGTCGACGACGCGCCGCTCGAGCGTGGCCGTCCCGCCCTCGGAGGTGGTCACGGCACCATGATCGCCGGCGCGATCGCCGGCGTCGGGGGTGGCGGGACCCCCGTGGGCGTGGCGACCTCGGCGACGATCATGCCGCTGACGGTCACACACGCCGACGACAGCATCGACCTCGCCCTCGCCGCGCAGGCGATCGACTTCGCCGCCAGCCGCGGCGCCGACGTCGTCAACGCGTCATGGGGAACCCCACCGGGCGGCACCCTTCCGTCCATCCTGCGTGACGCCCTGATCACGGCCAGCGCGAACGACGTGGTCGTGGTCGCGGCTGCCGGCAACGCGCAGGAGGGACGGGCCGCAGCAAACCTCGACCGCGACCCGGTCTACCCCGCGGCGGCAGCCCACGCCGACATCACCACCCTGATCTCGGTCGCGGCGAGCGACGAGGCCGACAACCGCGCCATGCTGTCCAACTACGGGCCGCGGACGGTCGACGTCGCAGCACCCGGTGTGGCGATCTGGGGCGCGGCGGTCGGTGGCGGGTACGCCTCGATGTCGGGGACGTCCATGGCCGCTGCCCTCACCTCCGGCGTCGTCGCCCAGGTCATCGGTGCGGCCGGTTCCGGTGACGGTGTCGGGGCCCGTCGGGCCGTCCTCGACGGTGCCACCCGGCTGCTCGAACTCGGCGACGCCGTGAGCACCTCCGCGCGGCTGTCCGCCGCCGGTGCACTGGGCCTGCGGCCGCGCCTCGGCGCCGGCCTGATCGTCACCGGCACCGACTTCGACCGCATCGATCCCGAACGGGAGTTCGTCGCCGGGCTCAACGTCCTGGCCCCACGCACCAGCGACCTCGCGTTCACGCTCGGCTACTGGCACGACGGCCGCGTCCAGGCCGTCATCGGCCACGAGATCGAGGTGGCCGCGACCGATCACATCGCCTCGGTCGGCGGTCCGACGACCCCGGGCGGCCGGCTGGGCCTGCCCGTCGTGGGCGACAACGACGACCTCGACTCGACCGGACGCAACTTCTCGGTCAGCGCGATCCTGCCGACCGGGCGCTACGTGCTGCTCGTTGCCGAACAGGAACCGACGAGGCGCGCCGGGTTCCTCACCTTCCACGTGGGGGACCCTGCGGAAGAGACCGGCCCGACGGACCCGACCGACCCGACGGACCCGACGGACCCGACGGACCCGACCGACCCCACGGATCCGACGGACCCGACCGACCCCACGGATCCGACGGACCCGACCGACCCCGTCGACTGCGACGTGACACCGGAGGACCCGAGCTGCGTCGACGGCGGGGGGCCGACCGTCGACTGCAACCTCGATCCTGCCGATCCGACGTGCGTCACCGACGGTCAGGACGGCGCGGACGGTGCGGATGGTGCCGACGGAGCCGATGGTGCGGATGGCGCCGACGGTGCCGACGGTGCGGATGGTTCCGACGGTGCGGATGGTTCCGACGGTGGAGATGGCGCCGACGGTGCCGACGGTGATCCGGGCGCGCCCGGCACCCCGGGCGACGACGGCGACGGCGACCTCGGCGGCACACCCGTCGAGGGCGCGTTCGCGCCGGTCTTCCCCGCCGAGGGGCCGATGAGCGGCCGTACGGTCGACGTCAAGGGCGAGTGGGACGACCCGGCCTGGGACGGTGCCGTGGTCTGGTTCAACGAACGCCAGGCCGAGATGCTGCAGCCGTTGCGATCCGTCGCCGCGGTGCGTGCGCCCGCCTACCCGCGCCCCGGTTCCGTCCACGTCGTGATTCGCACGCCCGGCGGGGCGCTGCTCGAGGCCTACGAGCACGCCTTCACCTACGTCGACACGGCACCGGGAACCCCCGGGGACGACGGCGGTGACGGCAACGACGGTGGCGGTGACGGCAATGACGGTGGCGGTGACGGCAATGACGGTGGCGGTGACGGCAACGACGGTGGCAACGGTGGTGGAACCGGCGGCAACGGCAGTGACGGTGCCACCGTGGGCACGCCCACGACGCTGCCCAACGGACTGACCGTGGCACCCTTCGCCGAGGACCACCCGCTGAGCCGGCTGACCCTGGCCGCCTGGGACGAGGGGATGCGCTGCACCACCTCGCCGTGCACGGCCGTGTGGATCGACACCCGCCGCTAGACGGTCACAGGCAGGCACTACCCTCGATCGGCAACCCGCGTCGTCCGGCGCGCGGTCCGCCGTCGACCCGCAAGGCCGTGCTCCGTGGCTGCCGATCCCCGTCTGCTCGAGGGCCTCAACCCTGCCCAGCGTGACGCCGTCGAGACCGTCGACGGTCCCGTGCTGGTCGTCGCGGGAGCGGGTTCCGGCAAGACGCGGGTGCTCACCCATCGCATCGCCCACCTGATCCGTGACCGCCACGTCAGCCCGTTCGAGATCCTGGCGATCACGTTCACCAACAAGGCGGCCGGCGAGATGGCCGAGCGCGTCGGTGGCCTGGTCGGCGACCGCCTGTCCGAGCGGATGTGGGTCACGACGTTCCACAAGGCTTGCGTTCGGATCCTGCGGCGCGAACTGACCCGGCTCGGCTACCGCAGCGGGTTCACCATCTACGACGGGCAGGACTCGCAGCGGCTGATCTCGCAGATCGCCAAGGACCTCGGCGTCGACGACAAGCGCCTGTCGCCACGCGCTATCCAGCACGCGATCAGCAACGCCAAGGACGAGTTGATCGACCACGAGACCTACGCCTCGCGGGCCGGCGCCTGGCCCGAGATCCAGATCGCCGACGTCTACGCCGGCTACCAGGACCGGCTGTTGCGGGCCAACGCGCTCGACTTCGACGACCTGATCGTCAAGACGGTCGAGATCTTCCAGTTGTTCGACCCGGTCCTCGAGCACTGGCAGCAGCGCTTCCAGTACCTGATGGTCGACGAGTACCAGGACACCAACCGCGCCCAGTACCACCTGGTCAACCTGCTCGCCGCCCGCGAACGCAACATCATGGTCGTGGGCGACCACGACCAGTCAATTTATGCCTTTCGAGGCGCTACGGTGCAGAATTTGCTGGATTTCGAGCGGGACTATCCGGACGCGACCGTGATCCCGCTGGTGCAGAACTACCGGTCGACGCAGACGATTCTCGACGCGGCCAACGCGGTCATCAGGCACAACACCTCGAGGTATCCCAAGGAGTTGTGGACCGACGCCGGGCCGGGCGAACCGGTGGTGCGCTACCACGCCAACGACGAGCACGACGAGGCGGCGTTCGTCGCCGAGGAACTCGAGAAGCTGCGCGCCGAGGGCTTCACCTTCGACGACGCGGCGGTCTTCTACCGGACCAACGCGCAGTCGCGCGTGCTCGAGGACGTGTTCATCCGCGTCGGCATGCCCTACCGGGTCATCGGCGGCGTCCGCTTCTACGAGCGCAAGGAGATCAAGGACGTCCTCGCCTACGCCCGTGTGCTGATCAACCCCGACGACGACGTCTCTGCCCGCCGCATCGTCAACACCCCGCGCCGCGGGGTGGGCGACCGCACCATCGAGGCGCTCGACTGGCACGCCCGGCGCGAAGGCGTCAGCTTCCTCGAGGCCTGCCGCCAGGCCGAGCAGGTCCAGGGGCTCGCCGCCCGCGCCATCGGTGCGGTCACCTCGTTCGTCGACCTGCTCGACGGCCTGCGTACGGCCCTCGATCACGACATGAACGTCCCCGACCTGATCGAGGAGATCTGGAACCGGACCGGGTACATGCGCGAGCTGCAGGCCGAACGCACCATCGAGGCGCTCGGCCGCGAGGAGAACCTGCGCGAGCTCAAGTCCGTCGCCACCGAGGTCCACGAGCGCGGCGGGGGGTCTGATCCTTCGCACCCCGAGCGCGGGGTGACAGGCATGGCCGGGCTCGAGACCTTTCTCGAATCGGTCACGCTGGTCAGCGACCAGGACCAACTCGACGACGCCGAGGACGGCACGCTGACGCTGATGACGCTGCACACCGCCAAGGGCCTCGAGTACCCGGTCGTGTTCCTGGTCGGCATGGAGGACGGCGTGTTCCCGCACGTCCGCTCCCTCGACGACACCAGCGAACTCGAGGAGGAGCGCCGCCTCGCCTACGTCGGGCTGACCCGCGCCCAGCAACGGCTGTACGTCAGCCACGCCGACCACCGCACCCTGTGGGGCGGCACCTCGTACAACCCACCGTCACGCTTCCTCGACGAGATCCCCGAGGAACTGCTCGAACGCCGAGGTGGCACGCGCGGCTCGACCGCCGGGTCGCGCCGCCGCGACAAGGAACTGCTGCAGGTCGCCGGCGAGGAGTTCCGGCCCGGCGACCGGGTCCTGCACACCAAGTTCGGCCCCGGCACGATCGCGTCGCTGTCGGGCGAGGGCGAGCGCGCCGAGGCCACCGTCGACTTCGACAAGGCCGGGCGCAAGCACCTCATGCTCGCCTACGCCCCCCTCGTCAAGACATGACCGCTACCTTCAGGGAATGCACAGGATGTCCGTGCGACGACGTCGCGCTCCTGCCGGGGGGAACACATGCGCAAGATCCTCGTCATCTGCCTGGCAGCACTCGGGCTGGTCGCAGGCCCGGTCGGCGCGGCCCATGCCGCGTTCCCGGGCGGCAACGGCCGCATCTACTACGAGCGCGACAGCGGCGAAGCCGGCGACCCCACCCGCATCGTCGGCGTCGAGATCCGCTACGCCCAGGACTTCGACAACGTCGTCGAGGGCGGCGCGGCCCCGGCCTTGTCGCCCAACGGCCGCTGGATGGCGTACGAACGAGCGACCTCCGGCGGTCACGAACTCGTCGTCGCGCGTGCCGACGGCTCCGGTTCCCGGGTCATGGCGGCTGGCGCCGGACTGTCGATGCCGGGCTGGTCGGCCGACGGCACCCACCTGGTGGCGGTGACCGCGACCGGCTCACTCGTCCTGGTCGACGCGGCCTCCGGTGCGCCAGCGGGCGCGCTGCCCGGTGAACCCGGGTGCACCTACCAGTGGCCGGTATGGTCGCCGACCGGCGACCGCATCGCGGCAAGCCGCACCTGTGTCGGCGACGCCGACCATCGCATCGTCACCATGGCGACCGATGGCACCGGCGTGGTCGAGGTGACCGACGACAGCGACCCGACCACGACCACGACCGACACCGAGCCGGACTGGGCGCCCGACGGCACCCGGCTCGTGTTCGGCCGGGTGCAGAAGGTCGACGGCGAGGACGCGCAGAACGGTCGCATCTGGATCGTCGACCGCGATGGTGACGACCTGCAGGCCATGACCGACGGCGCCGTCCCGGACCAGTCGCCGGTCTGGTCGCCCGACGGCCGCTTCCTCGCGTTCAGCCGGGAACGGCAGATCTTCGACGAATCGCTCGGCGAGGAGCGGGTCATCTTCACCTACTGGCTCGACACCGAGCACCCCGAGAACCAGGTCACCTGGCCGATGCCGCCGGTCAAGCACACGGTTCGTGACTGGGCAGCCACGCCGGCCGCCTACGCGGCGTGCCCGCAGTTCGAGGTGCCGAGCGGTGGCTTCCACGACTCCGGTGGCATCCATGGCGAGGCCATCGACTGCGCACACTGGCACGACCTGGTCGAAGGTCGCAGCGAGCGCGAGTACGGCTCCGCCCAGCCCGTCAGGCGCGACCAGATGGCCTCGTTCGTCGTGCGGCTGCTCGACCGCGCCGGGGTCGACCTGCCCGAGCCGACGTCGCAGGGCTTCAGCGACGTGGCCGGCAACGTCCACGCCGACGCGATCAACCAGTTGGCCGAGCTCGGGATCGTCCATGGCATCGACGACGCGACCTACGCCCCCGCGCGGCCCGTGACCCGGGCTCAGATGGCGAGCTTCCTCGTGCGCGCGTACGAGCTGGCCGCAGACACCGACCTCGAGCGCGTGTTCGACGAGTTCGCCGACGACGACGGTTCGACCCACGAAGGGGCCATCGACCGCGCGGCGTTCGCCGGGTTCGCCGCGGGCACGTCCGTGTCTGAGTTCGACCCGGGTGCGTCGGTCCGCCGCGACCAGATGGCCTCGTTCCTGGTGCGCACCGCGGACCGGCTCGTCCGCGACGGCCTCATGGCACCGCCCGAGTAGCCGCCGCCGACCCGTCCGGTCCGTCGGGTGTTCACGCCGCCGGAGCGACCTCGCGGAGCTGCACCCGCCGCAGCAACTGGGCGTTGAGCGCGACGACCACGGTCGAGGTGCTCATCAGGATCGCCCCGATGGCCATGGGCAGGACGAAGCCGGCCCATGCCAGCACGCCGGCGGCCAGCGGGATCGCGACGAGGTTGTAGCCGGCAGCCCACCACAGGTTCTGCACCATCTTTCGGTAGGTCGCCGCCGACAGCCGCCGGATCGCCACCACGCCGCGCGGGTCGTCGGACGCCAGCACGATCCCGGCCGATTCGATCGCGACGTCCGTGCCGGCACCGATCGCGATGCCGACGTCGGCGCGGGCCAGGGCCGGCGCGTCGTTGACGCCGTCACCGACCATCGCGACCGTCATGCCGCGGGCCTGCAGCTCGGCGACCTTGGCGTCCTTGTCCTCCGGTAGCACCTCGGCGAAGACCTCGTCGATGCCGAGTTCGGCCGCGACGGCGTCGGCGACCTGTTGTGCGTCACCCGTGATCATCACGACGGTCACCCCGGCCGCGTGGAGTTGTTCGACCGCGGCTCGCGACACGTCGCGGACCTCGTCCTCGAGGCCGAGCGCGCCGACGACCACGCCGTCGCGGACGACGTGCAGCACGGCAGCACCTCGCGCCCGCCAGGCCTCCGTCGCGGTGGCGAGCCCGTCGGCCACCCGCAGCCCGCGTTCGCGGAGCAGGGCAGGGCCGCCGATCGCCACGGTGGTCCCGTCGACCTCGGCCTCGACGCCTCGGCCCGCCATGGAACGGAAGCCCGTGGCGGCCGGCAGCGGGCCGGCCCGGTCGGCGGCGAAGGCGTGGATGGCGCGGGCCAGCGGGTGTTCGGAGTCGGCCTCGACCGCTCCGGCCAACCGCAGCAGTTCCTGTCGGTCGAAACCGTCGGCGACGGCGACGTCTGCGACGACGTGCTCGCCGCGGGTGAGGGTCCCGGTCTTGTCGAAGAGCACGGCGTCGACGGTGCGCATGCGCTCGAGCGCGAGACGATCCTTGACGAGAATGCCTGAGCGGGCCGCCTTCGAGGTCGAGATGGCGGTCACCAGGGGGATGGCCAGGCCCAGCGCGTGCGGGCAGGCGATGATCAGGACGGTGACCGTGCGGTTGACCGCGAAGGCCGGCTGTCCGAGCGCGATCCAGACCGCGGCGGTGACGGCGCCCGCCGCGACGGCGACGTAGAACAGCAGCGCCGCCGCGCGGTCGGCCAGCGCCTGGGCGCGGGAGCGGGACCCCTCGGCCTGCGCGACCAGGCGCTGGATGCCCGCGATCGCCGTGTCCTCGCCGATGGCGTCCACCTCGACCCGCAGGCTGGCGTCCATGACGACCGTGCCGGCGACGACGCGGTCGCCCTCGGTGCGGGCGACCGGGTTCGACTCACCGGTCAGCATGGACTCGTCGACGTCGGCGGCACCCTGCACCACGTGCCCGTCGGCAGGTACCCGCGCGCCGGGTCGGACGAGGACGACGTCGCCGGCCAGGAGGTCGCCGATCGGCACGGTGGTGGTCGACCCGTCGTCCGCGACGCGGTCGGCCTCGTCGGGCAGCAACTCGGCCAGCGCGGCCAGGGCCCCCCGCGCCTGGCCGATCGCCCGCATCTCGATCCAGTGACCGAGCAGCATGATCGCGATCAGCAAGGCGAGTTCCCACCACACCTCCTGCGAGAACCAGCCGAGGCTGGTGGCCATGGACGCGACGTAGGCGACCGTGATGGCCATGGCGATCAGCAGCATCATGCCCGGCTGCTTCGCGCGGGCCTCCTGCCAACCGCCGGTCAGGAACGGCCAGCCGCCGTAGAAGAACACCACGCTGCCGAGCACCGGTCCGACCAGGTCCGATCCTGCGAACGTCGGCGCGGTGTAGCCCAGCAGTTCCTGCACGTGGTGGGACCAGATCACGACCGGGATGCCGAGCAGCAGGGTGAGCCAGAACCGGTCCCGGAACGTCGCCGCGTGGTCGCCGTGACCCGCATGGTCGTCGTGGCCCGCGGGGTCGCCGTGATCCGCGTGGCCGTCGTCGTGGCCCGCGTGGCCGTCGCCGTGACCCGCGTGGTCGTCGTGGCCGTTCACGTGCTGTTCGGGGGATGGCTGGTTCGTGTGGGGCTGCATGTCGACCTCCTTCGCCCGGCCATGCAATACCCCCCTAGAGTATTTGTCAACGGGTCGACTACCGTGCGGAGCCGACGGGCAGGAGCAGTTCCGTGGCCAACCGCACGCGTAGGGTGTCGGCCGCTCGGGTGATCGCAGCCGACCGGCAGGCGATCTTCGACGTCCTCGCCGACCCGGCGCAGCACCCGCTGATCGACGGGTCCGGCACGGTCACTGACGTCCAGCCGGGCGGGCCGGACCGGCTCGGCCCCGGCGTCAGGTTCGGCATGGACATGCGGATCGGGGTGCCGTACGGGATCCTCAACACCGTCGTGGAGTTCGAGGAGGGACGCCTGATCGCCTGGCGTCACTTCCACGGGCACCGGTGGCGCTACGAACTCGAGGACACGACGGCCGACGACGCCCGACCCGCCACCCTGGTCACCGAGTCCTTCGACTGGTCGCGCGCCAGGACCAGGTTCTGGCTCGACCTGTCGAGCGTCCCCCGCCGCAACCTCGTCGGTATCCGCAGGACCCTGACCCGGCTCGAGCGGCACATGGCCGACCGCTCCTGACGTGCGGCCCGTGACACCGACGCCCGGCGTCGCCTCAACAGGCCGGGTCGACCGACTCGGTCGATGGCGCCGGGCCCTCGACGATGCGGCTCGGGTCGACGTACACGGTCCCGTCGTGGACCAGCGTCGGGTGCTCGCCCAGCGACGGCGCCCCACCGAGCCCGCGCCCGGTGAGACTCCACACCCGCGTGCCGTCCTCGAGCCGGTTCGACGCGTCGCAGTAGGCGACCTCGTCCGCGCCCGCGAAGGCGCGGACGCGCCCACCGGCAGCGACGAGCAGCGCGTCCAGGTCGCCGATCGACTGGCTGTCCGCGAGGGCGTCGACCTGGCCGACCGCCGTCCACGGCGGGGGAGGCGGGTCGTCACGACGTTGCAGGTAGAGCACCCCCGCGACCAGGACGAGCAGGCCTGCCAGGAGCGAGGCCACGATCCACTGCATCCCGAGCGGTGCCCGCAGCACGATCTTGCGGGCACGCTTCGAGGCCCGCTCGGGCAGGTAACCCGAGGGGCCGAACTCGGGCCGCTCGGGCCCTGGCGGCGAGGCGCTCATCGCGGGGCACGGTACCGGTGTCGCCTGTGGATCCCCGCCGCCTCGGCGACCTGCGACGTGCGGTCAGGTGCCGCTTCGGAGGGGTCCCCGCCTCCCGACTATCCTCGCAGCGAGGTGCCCATAGAAAGACACGACATGGCGATCCGGGTCGTCGTGGCCAAGCCTGGACTGGACGGCCACGACCGAGGTGCGAAGGTCGTCGCACGCGCGCTGCGCGACGCCGGCTGCGAGGTCATCTACACCGGTCTGCACCAGACCCCCGACCAGATCGTCAGCGCCGCGCTGCAGGAGGATGCCCAGGCCGTCGGCCTGTCGATCCACTCCGGTGCACACATGACGCTGTTTCCCAAGGTGGTCAAGCTCCTGCGCGAGGCCGGTGCCGACGACGTGGTCGTCTTCGGCGGCGGGATCATCCCCGACGAGGACATCCCGAAGCTCCAGGAGCAGGGGATCGCCGCCATCTTCACGCCCGGGACCCCGATGAAGACGATCACCGACTGGGTCAAGGGCAACGTCCCCGAGCGCGTCTGAACCCACGCCGCGACCGTCTGACGGTCGCGGCGTCGCACGTCCTCGCCATCCCCTACACGACAACTGACCGAGGAGGCCCCGCGTGGACCTCGTGGAGTTCCAGGGCAAGCAGCTGTTCCGCCGCAACGGTGTCCCCGTCCCCGCCGAGGGCACGGCCTGCCGGACGGTCGACGAGGTCGAGGCTGCCGCACGCAGCTACATCGAGGCCGACGGTGCCGCGGCGGTGATGGTGAAGGCACAGGTCAAGACCGGCGGTCGCGGCAAGGCGGGCGGCGTCAAGTACGCCCCCTCCGTCGACGACGCCGTCGAACACGCCGGCAACATCCTCGGGCTCGACATCAAGGGCCACACCGTCAACGTGGTCTACATCGAGCCGGCCAGCGACATCGAGGAGGAGTACTACCTCTCCGTCATGCACGACCGGGTCAACAAGGGTGAGCTGATCATCTGCTCCAGGGAAGGCGGGGTGGAGATCGAAGAGGTCAACCGCACCAACCCCGACGCCGTGGTCAAGCGCACCGTGCTGCCGTCGGAGCGCGAGAACGGGCTGCCGAAGGCCATCGCCCTCGAGATCATGACCCAGGCGAACATGCCCGAGGACACCCGTGACGAGGCCGCGGACCTGCTCGTCGAGTTGTTCGGCGCCTACCTGGCCGAGGACGCCACCCTCACCGAGATCAACCCGCTGATCAAGACCAAGTCCACTCCCGGTGCCGACCGTCCCGGGGAGGGTCGCATCATCGCCCTCGACGCGAAGGTGACCCTGGACGGCAACGCCGCGTTCCGCCACGACGGCTACGAGGAGTGGCAGATCGAGGGGATCGACAACGACGACCCGCTCGAGGCCGAGGCCAAGGACAAGGGCATCCAGTACGTCAAGCTCGACGGCAACGTCGGCGTGCTCGGCAACGGCGCCGGCCTGGTCATGGCCACCCTCGACGTGGTCGCCCAGAACGGCGGCCGGGCGGCGAACTTCCTCGACGTCGGCGGCGGCGCCTCGGCCGACGAGATGGCCGAGTCGCTGGGGCTGGTGCTCAAGGATCCGAGCGTCAAGAGCGTGTTCATCAACATCTTCGGCGGCATCACGCGTGGCGAGGAGGTGGCCAACGGCATCATCGAGGCCACCAAGCGCCTCGGCGACTTCCCGCAGAAGCTGGTGATCCGCCTCGACGGCACCAACGCCGAGGAGGGCCGCCGCATCCTCGAGGAGGCGAACCTCGACAGCGTCGTGTCCAAGCCGACGATGCAGGACGCCGCCGCCGAAGCCGTCCGCCTCGCCAACGCCTGACCAGACGCCCGTCGCGGCGTGAGGAGCAACCCGTGAGCATCTTCATCGACGAGAACACCAAGGTCGTGGTCCAGGGCATCGGTTCCCAGGGCACGTTCCACGCCAAGCGCAACCTCGACTACGGCACCAAGGTCGTCGCCGGCACCCACCCGAAGAAGGGCGGCACGACCTGGGACGAACTCGGTGTCCCGGTGTACGCCACCGTGAAGGAAGCCGTCGCCGAGGCAGGGGCCAACACCTCGATGGTCATGGTGCCCGCGCCGTTCACGAAGGGCGCGATCCTCGAGGCCTACGAGGCCGGGATCCAGACCATCGTCGCCATCACCGAGGGCGTGCCCGTCCACGACATGACCGAGGTGTACGACACGGTCGTCCGGCGCGGCGGTGTGCGCCTGATCGGCCCGAACTGCCCCGGTCTGATCAGCCCGGGCAAGTCCAACGTCGGCATCATCCCCACCGACATCACCCGGCCGGGCAAGGTCGGGCTGGTGTCGCGCTCGGGCACGCTGACCTACCAGATCATGCACGAACTCAACGTGGCCGGCATCGGCATCTCGACCTGCGTCGGCATCGGCGGTGACCCGGTCATCGGCACCCAGTTCCTCGACGTGATCCAGGCCTTCGCCGAGGACCCCGAGACCGAGGCGATCGCCTTCGTCGGCGAGATCGGCGGCTCCGAGGAGCAGAAGGCCGGCGAGTGGATCCGCGACAACATCCCCGACACCCCGGTCGTGGGCTACATCGCCGGCTTCGAGGCGCCCGAGGGCAAGCAGATGGGCCACGCCGGCGCCATCGTCAAGGAGGGTGGTCCCGGCGGCGAGTCGGCGGCCGAGAAGAAGGAGATCCTCGAGAGCTACGGGATCTCCGTCGCGATGAACCCCTCCGAGGCGGCGCAGCTCATGATCAAGCGCCTGAATTCCTAGCGCCGTGCGTGCTCGCTTCGCTCCGCGCCACCGGCGACACCAATAGGGAGACCGCACGCACGACGCCCCGGTCGGTGACGGCCGGGGCGCCGCCCTTGTCAGGCCAACAGTTGCGCCATGGCCACCGCCAGGCTGCCGATGCCGAAGGTGGCCGTTGCGGTCGCGATGATCACCGCGCGGCTCTGCCCGGCGACGGCGTTCGTCGATCGCAAGGATACGGCTCAGCGTTCCTCGGGGGTCGAGGTCGAGGTGGCGAGGCGATCGTCGACGGCGTCGATGTGCATGACGCGGTCGCGTCCGGCGTGCTTGGCGGCGTAGAGCGCCTCGTCGGCCGCGGCGATCAGCCCGGGCCGGTCGAGGCCGGGGCCGATGGTGGTGGCGACCCCGAACGAGGCGGTGAGCGTGCCGAGGTCGCGACCGTCCTCGGACGTGATGCGCAGGGCACGGATCGCCTCGCGCAGGCGCTCGCACGCATGCACCGCCCGGTCGGCGTCGGCGTCGACGAACACCAGTGCGAACTCCTCGCCGCCGTAGCGACAGACGACGTCGCTGGTGCGCAGCAGGCCGTCCGCGGCGCGTGCCACCGCGACCAGCACGGCGTCGCCCGTCGGGTGGCCGTAGGTGTCGTTGACCTTCTTGAAGAAGTCGAGGTCGAACAGGGCGACCGACAGCGGCCGACGTTCGCCGTCCGCGGCGGCGCGCTCGACGCGGGCGACCTCTTCGCCGAGCCGCTGTTGCAGGAACCGGTGGTTGGGCAGACCGGTCAGTCCGTCGGTGGTGGCGAGGGCGCGCAGCTCGGCCTGCAGTCGGGCGTTGTCGAGCAGCAGCGAGGCCTCGTCGGCGAGCAGTCCCAGCCGCCGCAGCTCCGAGCCCCGCAGCGACGGGCGGCCGAAGAGCGGGCGTGGCACCTCGGCACTGACGACGGCCAACAGCCGGCCCTCGGCGTGGAGCGAGAGCAGGACGAGCGGCGCACCCGGGCCGTGTACGCGCTGCAGCGGTCCGGGACGTGCTTCGCTGCGGCGTACCAGGGTCACGCCGTGGCGCTGGACCGCGTCGGCCAACGGCGCCACCACGGTGGACAGCTCGGCTGCCTCGCCGACGGCGTCGACACCACCGCGCCCTGCCTGCGCGACCGGGTGCAGGCGGACGTCCCGCATCATCCAGACCACGGCGCCGCGGTAGCCGAGTCGGTCGACCATCGTGGTGGCGAGCGTGTCGCAGACACGGTCGACACCGAGCCGCGGGTCGAGTTCGCGGGTCACCTGGCGCAACATGTTCAGGTCGGTGAGCCAGTTGCGCAGGTCGCGTTCGGCGACCCCGTTGAGAAAGCCGACGAGTGCGGTCACGGCCCACATGCCCAGGCCGAGCCAGACCACCCGCAGGTCGGGGGACAGCGCGAGCGCCAGGCTGCCGTCGCGGTCCCCGAGGGCGTCGATCGCGTCAGGCAGCGCCACCGGGGTGGCCCGGTGGATCCAGACCAGTGCGAGCGTGAGCATCGCGGCTGCACGCACGCCGCCGTTCCAACCGAACACCAACGTCACGGCCACCGCCTCGGCGAACAGCAACCAGGTCAGAGGGCTGGCGACGCCGCCCGTGACCGCGACCAGGACCGCGATCGCGGCTGCGTCGGTCAGGACGGTGGCCTCGGTGGCGAACGCCAGCGCGGGGAGCCGCCTCGGTGTCAGCAGGGCGAGACCGTTGACCGCGAGGTGGACGGCGGCGACGGCGCGGAGCAGGGCGACGCCGGCCGGGTCGAGGAGGTCGGTGCCGAGGGTGGAGAGGTAGACCAACAGCAACAGGTTGGCGAGCAACCGGCCGACGGTGACCGCCTGCAGCCGTGAGCGCCGCCCCGTCTCGTCAGAGGTGGTGGCGCTCACGCGCGCCCTCCTGCTGGGGTACCGCGGCCGCCGACATCGGGAGCATGCCCGGGCGGAACCGGCGTTGGACCACGAGGTAGCCGCCGAGCGCCACGAGCAGGCCGAGCGGGATCGAGAAGCTGCGTGCCTGCGGCGGGATCGCCGCGACCAGCGCGCGACCGGTGTCGCCCAGGAGCGTGCCACCGGTGCGAACCGTGGGGTCGACCACGCCCTGCTCGTGGGAGAGGACGTCGACCGGTGGCGTCGTCGCCGCGGCGGTCTGCGGTTCGGGCGCGGCCGTGAACGATGCGGGGGCGACGCTGGCCAGGGCAGTCGGCGACGGGGTGGCGGGCACGCCGGTCACGACCGCGGGCTCGTCCTGTTGCGGCGCCCCGTCGGGTATGACGCGAGGCGCAGGCGCGGGCTCGGGGACCGGCGCGGGGTCGGGGGCCGGCGCGGGGTCGGGGGCCGGCACGAGGGCGCGGGCTGCGTCGAGCTCGATCCGGTTCCCACGGGCAGCCCGGTCGCGGGCCGCCTCCAG
>JAGXST010000338.1 GCA_018335555.1 Actinomycetota bacterium
CCCTGGACCGCCGTCCTCGTCGCCGTCCATCGACGACTCGACGCCATGCCCGCCCCCGCCGCCTGCTGACACCACCCCGCGACCGCAGGCGTCCTCGGATGCCCGCACCACGCTGCCCGCCGACAACCAGAACCGCGCCGCCGACCGCCCTCACCACCGTCACGTCGGGCGATGCCGCGGCATCGCCCCCGCGCCCTCACCCCGTCACCCTCTACGGAGTTACTGAAGGATCGGGGCTAGCTACTTCGACCTGAAGATCCCATCGGGCGGCTGACAGCGGTCGTCTGCTCCCGCGGGGCGGAGCTTGGGTGCGGCGGCCGCTGCGGCGGAGCGTCCGGGAGCTCCCGCGGTTCCGGCCTATGTCATCGCGGCGAGGTGGACCAGGTTGTGGGTCAGGACCCCGTGGCCACTCCAGGTGCGGGCTCCGTCGATGCCGTCGATGCGGGTGCGGTCCATCTGGTAGCCGCGTTTGAGGGCGGAGATGCGGCCTTCAGCGCCGGTGCGCCACTTGACCAGCCGCCGGAACGGGGCTGCCGTTCGATCTCGCGCCGGGTAGCGGAGGGTTTGGCCTTGCGGGGGATCGCGACGGTGGCCACCCCCAGCTCGGTGAGCTTGTCGTCGATGCCAGTGTCGCCGTACCCGCGGTCGGCGGTGACGGCACGCGGGACCTGGCCGACGCGCCGGACGACACGCTCGATAGCTGGGACGAGCAGCTCGGCATCGGGTGGGTTGCCGATGCGGACCTCGTAGTCGAGCACGAGCCCATCGGCGTTGTCGGTGATCTGGGCCTTGTAACCGAACTCGACTGGCTTGCCGAGCCGTCCCTTGACGATCGGTCGCGCGTCAGGATCGTGCAGCGACACCAGCCGACTCGCCCCCGGTGGGGTGTCGCCGGCGAGCCGGGTACGGGTCTGCACGATGATCTTGCCGGTGCGCTCCAGCAACGTCGCGAGGTCGACAACGGCACGAGCCAGCGTCCCGCACACGGCCGCTCCTTGCCGCCGTAGCGCCCGTTTCGCGTTCGCTACCACCCGGTGCGCCTCGGCAGCCCCGGTGCCCGCCAGCTCGGCGAGGTCGGCGGTGATGCGCCGAACCTCGTCCTTGGCCTCGCCCGTGCGCCGCTTGAGGTTGGCGGCGATCGAGCGGGCACGCTTGCCTGCCGAACGTGACCGGTCCCGCGTCGAGGTGCGGGTCGCACCGCCCGCAGCCTTGACCTTCTTGACGCTCGCGCCGATGCGGCTGATGGCCTTGGCGAGCAGCCCCGAGTCGGTCGGGTAGGCGACGTCGGCCTCGATGACGGTGGTGTCGGCGCGGACCTTGTGCATCCGCACCAGCTTGGCCTCGGCCGCCTGCTCGAGCAGCGCATCGTTGAGCTGTTCGACCGCTGCCGGGCCGCAGCGGGTGGTGATCTTCATCAGCGTGGCCGGATGCGGCACCCGGACGCCAAGCGGGATCCGGCAGAACCGCCGCCAGGTCAACGAGTCGGCGACCTCGGCGCACAGCGGCTCGTAGCCGAGGCGGTAGCGGTACTTGAGGAACATCAGCCGCAGGTAGGTCTCCATCGGGATCGAGGGACGCCCCTCGCTGGGATGGAAGTGGGGCACGAACGGGGCGAAGAACCGCTCGTCATCCAACAGCCGATCGACCTTGGCCAACTGCTCGGGCAGCTCGAGCAGCTCCGGTGGGATCGCGTCCCACAACGTCGGCTGATCGTTCCGAGTTCGCAGCATCCCGCCCCTCCACCGCCACCCGTCGCGGTGAAGTATCCCCCAGAACCGGCGAATCCGAGCATCTAATGCAGCTAGAACCGCAGAATCCGGTCGAACTCACCCTTCGACTTTTTCGGGACGAAGTAGCTAGACCTGCTGGACCGGGCGATGGCCGACTTGCACCTCGACGGGGACGAGCGCAGCCAGCTGGTCGAGCTCGCTCGGGAGCTCGGACTCAACGCCGGCGAGACCGATCAGGCGCACCGCCGTTGGCTGAACGAGCTGATCGAGACGGCCTGCTCGGATGGTGAGGTGACCGTCGAGCAGTACGACGAGTTGTGCCGGGCAGCGTACGCGCTTGGGATCGGTCAGGATCTGGTGGACGAGTGCACAGCCACCTTCCGCACCTGCGACCGTGAAGTGAGCTTGCAGCCGGGGATGACGGTGTGTTTCACCGGCGTCGTGGTCGACGACGACGGCGCCGAGCTCTCCCGCGAGTTGCTGATCGCTCACGCCCGACGGCTTAGTCTCGACCCGGTCGACTCCGTAACCAAGTCGCGCTGTCAGCTTCTGGTAGCGGCCGACACCGCCTCACGATCGGGGAAGGCAGGCAAAGCCCGCCGGTACGAGATCCCGATCGTTGATGCCCGCGACTTGCTAGCAGCGACGCCGGGCGGGCTATTCGCGTGGGGCGCCTCACTCTGCGGGCAGGATAGGAGCTGGTTACCCACCAGTTTCGGGTAGGCGGGTCAGAATGGCTAGTAAGCGAGAAGAGGATGAACACGACTCCGCGCGAATTCACGGCTTCCGCGAGTCCTTTGACGCTGGACGACAAGGACCGGGCACGATGAGACGGCCTTCTTCGACGTCGGCTCGCGATGCACGTCGCGTCGGAATCGAAGAAGCTGGACTGTCAGTCTGCGTCGAGCACCGTGCAGGACCCGACGGCGGCCTCGTTGTCGTCGAGGAACGTCTGGGCCAGACCGATGAGCGCGGCGGCGCGCTCATCGATGACGCGGTAGCGAACGGTCCGGCCCTGCCGCTCGGCCGCGATGAACCCGCACCAGCTCAGACAGTTGAGGTGTTCCGAGACCCGCGGCTGCGAGGCATCGACCCGGTCGAGTAGCTCCGATTGGGTCGCCTCCCCGACCTCGAGCAGCACCTCGAGCAACCGCAGACGGGTCGCGTCACCCAACGTGCGAAAGACCCGGGCGAGCAGCTCGTGCCGGGGAAGCGCGATCGGCCCGGCCGTGACGATCGCGGGACGACTCACAACAGGCTCCCGACATCGGCAGGATACATCTGGTAAACCGGATGTTACCGTGAGCCCGTGCCCACGCGGGCAGGACCGAGCAGGAACCGCCGAAGATTGAGCACCGGATGCCTGACAGCTACGACCTGACCGTGATCGGTGCCGGCATGGCCGGGGTCAATGCCGCGAACAAGTGCGGCGCGGCGGGCTGGCGTGTGGCCATCGTCGACGAGCTGCCCTACGGCGGGACCTGCGCGCTGCGGGGGTGCGACCCCAAGAAGATCCTTCGCCGCGGCGCGGAGATCATCGACGCCGCCCGCCTGCTGCAGGGCCGAGGCATCGACCCTGGCGGCCTGGCCATCGACTGGGCCGCCCTGATGCGGCACAAACGGGGGTTCACCGACCCGGTTCCGGAGAACATGGAACGCGAGCTGGAGAGCAACGGCGTCGAGACGCTGCACGGCACCGCAACCTTCACCGGACCCAACGAGCTCCAAGTCGACGGTCGCCCGCTGCGGTCCGAGCGGTTCCTGATCGCCACCGGTGCCCGCCCACGGCCGCTGGACTTCGCCGGTGCCGAGCATCTCATCGACAGCACCGACTTCCTGCACCTCGACGCGGTCCCCGGCCGGGTGCTGTTCGTCGGGGGCGGGTTCGTGAGCATGGAGTTCGCCCACATCTCCGCCCGCGCTGGAGCCACCGTCACCGTCATCGACCGCGGCGAACGGCCCCTCAAGGCCTTCGATCCCGATCTGGTCGACCTGCTCGTGCAACGCTCCGCCGAGGTGGGCATCGACATCCGGGCTGGCACATCCGTCCGCCGTGTCGAGCCCGCCTCGGACGGCTACCGGGTCACCGTCGAGCGCGACGGGACCAAGTCGAGCATCGAGGCCGACCTGGTGGTCCACGGCGCCGGCCGGGCGCCCGAGCTGTCCAGCCTCGGCCTCGACGCCGCCGATGTCGAAACCGGACCCCGGGGCGTCGCCGTCACGCCGCACCTGCAGAGCACCACCAACCCGGCGGTCTGGGCCGCGGGAGACGCAGCCGACACCCCCGGCATGCCGCTCACCCCCGTCGCGGTATTCGAGGGCAAGGTCGCCGCCTCCAACATGCTCAACAACGAGTCCACCACGCCGGACTACGACGGCGTGGCCACCGTGGTCTACACCATCCCCGAGCTCGCCCGCGTCGGCATGCTCGAAGCCGACGCACGGCAGACCGGAATTGACCTCGACGTGCGCCACCGGGACACGGGCAGCTGGTTCTCCAACTACCGCGTCGGCGAACGAACGGCCGCTACCAAGATCCTCGTCGACCGAAACACCGACACCATCGTCGGCGCCCACATGTACGGACCCGAGTACGGCGAACTCATCAACTTCTGCGCACTGGCCATCAAGCTCGGTCTCACCACCCGCCAGCTCAAGTCCATGACCGCCAGCTACCCCAGCGTCGGCTCCGATCTCGGCTCCATGCTCTGACGATTGAGCCGAGCGACCCCCGAATAGGCCCCCGGCCTGTAGCCGCCGCTTCCCTGCGCCTCCGAAGACCTGGCGCGGCGTTCTCGGCAGCCCCAGGGCTCTAGCCGCGCCGCCCATCATCACGTTGCCGCGGGCCCGGGGGATCGGGCGAGCCGGTCCCCGGGGCATCGTCGCGGTGACGGTCAGCCACCGGCACTGGAGGTGGTGCCGTGGGGCCGCGCTCGGGTGAGGCCGGCGAGTCCGGCGAGCAGCAACAGGACCCCGCCAAGGTAGTACACCGCAGAGATGCCGACCGCGTCGGTGAGCAGCCCGCCGACACCGAGGGACACGAGCCGGCCGAGCTGCCAGATGGCGTCGAAGCTGGCGAACACCCGGCCGCGGGTCTGGTCGCTGGTCTCGGCCTGCAGCAGCGAGTTGAAGGTGACCATGCCGGTCGAGGTCCCCACGCCGTAGAAGCCGAGCGCGCCGAGCGCGACCGGCAGGCTGCGGAAGCTGGCGAGCACGAGGTCGACGAGGCCGCGCAGCACGAACGGGCCGAACACGAACCCGACCCGGCGCGGGTCGGACACCAGCTTGGTCAGCACCAACGGACCGATCGCGGCCCCGACGCCGATGGCCGACAGCAACATCCCAAACCCGTCCGCACCGACGTCGAGATGGTCGGTCGCCAGCACGATCAGCAGCGCGCTGGTGGCACCGGCCGAGAGTGCTGCCAGCGCCTGCACCGACGCCATCAGCCGCAGCAGCGGGGTGGTGGCGATGACCTGGACACCTTCGGCGGCGCGGGACCACCACGAGCGCCGTTCGGTGGCTCGGTCGACCGCAGCGGGGGCCACGTGGATGATGCGCAGCAGCACGACCGCCGAGACCGCGTAAGTGGCGGCGTTGAGCAGGAACGCCGGGGTGACCCCGAGGATGGCCACCATGCCACCGGCCAGCGGAGCCAGCACGATCTGTGAGATGACCGCGGCGGTCCACAACCCGGAGTTGCCGGCGATCAGCTCACGCTCGTCCACGACCGCGGGCAGAGTGGCCTGGGAAGCGGGGTTGAAGAACACCGCGCCGGCGGACAACCCGAACGCGACCGCGTACACCGCCGCGACCGAGTCAGCGACCAGCGGCAGCAGCAGTGCCAGCCCCATCCGCCACACGTCAGCGACGATCATGACCTTCACCGCCGGCAACCGATCGATGAACGCACCCGCCACCGGTGCGAGCAGCAGCACCGGGACGATCTCGGCCACCACGACCCCGGTCACCCCCAGCCCCGAACCGGTGAGCTGGAACACCAGCACCGCCAGCGCGACGGTGTTGAACACATCCCCCCAACGCGAAACGGTCTGCGCGGTCCACAGCCGCCGGTACGCCGGACGCGCCAGCACCGAGCGCAGACCCTGACGGTCCGGGTACGACGGCACGACGGTCACCTCACACGGAAGCGGAACTTCGGGAGGGTAGGGACCGTGCCGCCCCTGAAGCTTCCAGCCACTGAACCTCTACCGGACCGCTACCTACGGAATGGGAGCTGCACGATGCGGATCGGTGCAGTCGCGGACGAGCTCGGCATCAACACCAAGACGATCCGCTACTACGAGTCGTATCGGGCTGATCCCTGCCGCGCCCCGTACACCGGCCGGCTACCGCGACTACGCCGACCAGGACGTCGACCGGCTCGAGTTCATCCGCACCGCCCAGCGTCTCGGACTGAGCCTTCACGACATCGGACACATCCTTCAGCTGCGGGAACGTGGCGAACAGCCCTGCGACTACGTCGTCGACACCATGCGCCGCCAGTTGTGCGACATCGACCACCGCATCCGCGAACTCATCGCGCTCCGCGACGAGCTCCACCGTCTGCTGCAGCCGGCCGGCCAACCCGCCGAGGTACCGGATGGCGCGAACGCCCCCTACTGCCGACTCCTAGAAGCCACCGGATCGTAGATCCGACGTAGCCAACGCGGGGCACGCGAGTCGGCAGGATCGCCAGTATGGCCATGTGCGCGGAAGCGTCGACGGCCGCGTGCTCGACGTCACGGCCTCGAGCGACTCCCAGGGGAACCGGCACCGTCAGCCTGGGTGCCTTCCGGCACGAGAACGTGCTGCGCGGTCAGGCACGTGTCGCGAACGAAGTCCGATTAGACCAATCGAAGCCTCGCCCTCGTCGACGGCCTTGCGTCACCGCTTCCTTCAACGGGAACCACGGTCGAGAAGAGCAAGCCTCGCAGCTCCGCTGTCGTGATCGCGAGGTCGTCCGCTATGGCCGCCATGGTGATGCCTTCTTCTCGTAAGGCATCGAGCACTTTGGGGATGAGTTGGCTGCGTTCACGGTCGATGTCGCCTTCGGTACGCCGATAACCGGCTTGGGACGCCTCGATGATCAGCGACTTGTATTGCCACTCCGTGAGATGATCGAGGTTGTGCAGTTGGCGGATGTACGCAAGGGCCGAGACCTTCCAGGTGACCTTTTCGGCCCGGACCACATCGAGCGAGACCCTCCGCGGGACGGTGGATAGCACTCCCCGTTCGGGCAGGAGGAAGTGCCGAGCGAACGCGTCAGCCTCGTCCTCGTGTACGCGGCCTTGGGGTGCTGCACCCAGGTGGAGAACGAGGTGGCCGAGCTCGTGCGCGGCGTCCCAGCGGGCGCGCTCCGGGCTCTTGTGCTGGGTCAGGAACACGAAAGGTGTGCCGTCGTTCCACATCGAGAGCGCGTCGAGGTCGGCGCAGTCGTCCACGAGCGAGAACACCCGCACGCCATGGGCCTCAAGGAGATGAACGAGATTGGGCGCTGGCAGTTCACCGAGGTTCCACATCGATCGAAGTGCCGCCGCGGCCTGGGAGGGCTGGACATCACGAAGGTCCGGCAAGTCGGGTTCTGGGAGCTCGAAGCGGTCGTCGAACCAGGATGCGACCTCGTACGCCAGAGCTGCTCCAGCGAGCGCTGCATCGCGTCGACCAGCGGTTAGCTTCGAAAGGGAGCGGAACGACACCTGTTCGGATCGTGGCATCGCGACCTCGCCACGGGTGAAGAACTCGACCGGGAACCGAAGGGCGGCAGCCAGTGCCGCAATCGTCGACTCGGGCGGGACGTCACCTTCGTTCTCGAACGAGGCGATCCGTCGGGCGGTCAGCCCGACCGCGTCGGCCAGAGCCACCTTCGTCCATCCACGACGCAGGCGTGCTTGAGTGAGCCTTGCGGCGTTGAACATCGGTCGGTTCCTCGGACGTTCAGTTGGCGCGTCGACGTACCGTGACCACCGGCGCGGGGGGCACGGCCGGGGCGTCCATCGTGCGGCGGTTCCCATCTCGGTCATCGTCAGCCGGAATCAAGAGACGCTCCACCCAGCCGGTCACGTGCCCTCCGTCGCCGATGGCCGCCGGGAGCGACAGTTCCGCCGCCACATCGCCTTGGTTCGCGACGACGTTGTGGAGCAACAGCCACACCTGCCAGTCCGCGCGCCCGTGTTCTGCGTCCCACAACGTGTCCAGTGTGCCGTTGACGATGGCCTGAACCATCTCGGGACGTTCGTAGCGCGCGTCCGGACGGTAGTCCTCCAGACCGGTCGCAGCATCACCGGCCGTGACGATCACCGCGACCCCGGTCCGGTGATTGGTCACCAGGTCAACGCCTTTGACGGCCTCGTGCTCCCAATCGCATCGACGTCCGTGTTCGGCGAGGGCCGAGACGGTCTCGGCCCACATGCGGATCCCCCCGTACCCAACCGGATGCCAGGGTGTGACCGAACGTGCCGTACCGGCGCCGTGCTGAACCGCGTCGCGGACGATCGTCGGCGGCGTGAACCCCAGCTGCTCGAGCCGTGACAGCGCTTCGGCGCCCGTGCGTATGCGACCTGACTGCGCCTCGCGATCTGGGACGCCGAACATCGAGGACTCCTTCACCGCGGGCTCCGTTTCCGGTTCTTCTCACCTCTGGTAGGTTAGCAGAACCGGAAGCACACCAGTGTAATGGTCACTGCCTCGGCGACGACACCTCGAATGGAAGCAGGAGCACGCATGCCGCGCCGCCAGATCCGCATCACTGCCAAGGCGACTGTCCGACGCACGGTGACGGTTCGCCAGACGACCCGGACGTCCGTGCGTCCCATCGCACAGACGCCCGCCCGCCCTCCAGCAGCCCTCGCGAAGCAACCGTCGCTCACCACGCGGCGGGTCCGCGTGGAACATCTACGCGACGCCGGCTACGCGCCGCTGCCCGCGGACGACCGCGACTACGACCTGTTCGTCTGCCACGCCAACGAGAACAAGGACTGGGTCGGCCCCCTGGTTGCCCAGCTCGAAGCCCTGAATGTCGATGTCTGGTACGACGAGACCGCGATGACCGTCGGGGACAGCTTGCGCCGGTCCATAGACACCGGGCTTGCCCGGAGCCGGTTCGGGGTGGTCGTGCTATCGCAAGAATTCTTCGCGAAGCCCTGGGCCAACTACGAACTCGACGGCCTTGTTGCCCGCGAGATGAGGGGCAAGAAGGTCATCCTGCCCGTCTGGCACCCCAACCTGACGCTCGATCAGGTCGAGGGCTACAGCTGGTCGCTGTCTCAGAAGCTCGCGCTACGGGGCAGCGAACTTCCGGTCGCGCAGATCGCTGCTGAACTTGCTGCTCTGGTGCAGACACCCTGACCCCACGTGCGTCCGGGTCGCCCGCCGTCAGGGACGTGTTGCCGGGCCTACAGCACGTCGGGCGGTTGAAGGGCATCACCCGAACGCTTCCCGCCGCCCACGCCACACCTGTGGAGAACGGCGCGGTCCCGTCTCCCCTCGCACCTACACTGCCACCTCCGCAGACTCGACCGACCGGATCGGAAGACCGAATGAGTGATGATCGGCGATCGGACGCTGTTGGTTTCCATGCGCGCGTCGTTGCCGATCTAGAGGCCGTCGCTGCACGTGCCGCCGCCGCTGCCCGCCGGCTTGAGTCCGCTGGTGGTGAGCCGAACGACGTGGTGGCACTTCAGACCGCGGCGAACCGAGCAGCCAGCGCCGCTACGGAGCTGCGTAGAGCGCAGCTAGCCGCTTCTCAACAGCGAATGCTGTAAGCCCCGATGGCCACGGTCAACACCGAGACGCTCGACCAGCACACGGCGCTCACCGCGCGGTCGGTTCAGGAGATTACCGGCGCGCTCACGGCCTTCGCGACCAACTGGCAGGACTACGACGGTGGCGAGGTAGAAGAAGCCCACACCTTCCTCGACCAGCTCTTCGAGGCGTACGGCCTCGACCGACGCGGTGCAGGTGTCAGGTACGAATCCAGTCTGCGACGAGCGGACGGCACGACCGGCTTCACTGACGCCATCCTCCCTGGGAAGCTCCTCATCGAGATGAAGCGGCCTTCCAAGGTGGCGACGCTCGAAGGGGACCGCGAGCAGGCCTTCGACTACTGGCAGGAGGTCGGCAGCCGCGACGAAGGGGTACCAGCGCCGCGCTACACGCTGCTGTGCGCGTTCCACCGGTTCATGGTCTACGAGTTCGGGCGGTACCCCCGCGAACCGATCGCCGACTTCACGCTCGAGGAACTGCCCGACAACCAGGGCGCCCTACGGTTCCTCGCCGGTCAACGCCCGACGGTCGTGCAACCGAACCGCGAACTGACCGCCACCGCGGCCGAGGCTGTCGTCAGTCTCTACCACGAGCTGGTCGCCCGGGATGCTGCAGAACCGACCGAGCTCCGCAGCTTCATCCTGCAGACGGTGTGGTGCCTGTTCGCCTCGGATCTTGGAGTGTTGGCGGGACATCCGGTGCAGGAGATCATCAGCGACCTGCTCACCGACACCCATGACCGACGATCGTCGGCCGCCGAACTCGGCCACCTCTACCGACTCCTCAACCTTCCCGATCAGCATCACCCGGACCACCCAAGCGCGGTTCACCAGCAACAGGGTGGCGTCTTCGCGGGCAAGACCAAGTTCGTCAACGGCGGGCTGTTCGCCACGCCTGCCGCGGTCCACCTCACCCGGGAGGAACTCGAGAAGCTGCGCGAGATCGGGAAGTACCGGTGGAGAGAGGTCGACCCGACGATCTTCGGCTCACTCATCGAGGGCTTCCTCGAACGAGACCGAGCGATCGACGACCCAGGCGCTCGGCGACAGTTCGGAGTTCATTACACGCACGCCGACGACATCCGGAAGATCGTCACGCCATGCATCGTGGAGCCGTGGCAGGGTCGTATCCAGCGAGCCAGCACCGCCGACGAGGCGCTCGAGGTCCTTGCGGCGCTCTGCAAGCTGCGCGTTCTGGATAGTGCCTGTGGTAGCGCGAACTTCCTCTACATCGCCTATCAGGAGATCCGGGCGTTGGAACGGGAAGCGCGTGACAAGTTCGAGCAACTGGCTCGGGCCAGCGGCGTCGAACCCCCGGACACCCGACACCTGCAGTTCCCGCTGCAGAACCTCTACGGGATCGAACTCGACGAGTTCGCCGTCCAGGTCGCACGGGTAGTGCTCTGGATGGGCCACGAGATCGCCGGACGGGACCAAGGGACCCCCGAGCCACTACTTCCCCTGCCCGACCTCTCCGCAACCATCGTCCAGGGCGACGCGCTCGAGATGGCGTGGCCAGCTACGGACGTGATCATCTCGAATCCGCCCTTCAACGGATCACAACGGCTGCGCGAAGCGATCGGCGATGATGCGATCGAACGGCTCAGGAGCCAGTTCGGTATCGGCGTCAAGGACTACTGCGTCTACTGGTTCCGCAAGGCGGTCGAGCATCTTCCACCCGGCGGCCGGGCCGGCTTGGTCGCCACGAACTCGATCGCTCATGGCGGAACTCGCGAGGCCTCTCTGGACCACGTGGTCGAGCAGGGCGGCGTCCTCCTCGATGTCGTTCCAAGCCAGACCTGGCAGGGCGACGCAGCGGTCCACGTAGCGATCGTCAACTGGATCCACCAGCCGGAAGAGACCGAGGGCCCCTTCGAGTACAGGATCGATCACGCACCGATCGCCGAGGGCATCGGATCGGACCTCCGCCCCGCGGCCGTGTCGGTCGTCTCTGCCGTAGAACTTCCAGCCAACGACGGGATCGCCTTCCAGGGACCCATCCCCGGCCACCGGGGTTTCGTGCTCGGCGACGAAACAGCCGCCCAGCTCCTCCAGCGTGACGATGCTGACTACGCAGAGGTCGTCAAGCGCTACCTGACATCGGACGACATCGCCTCGAGTCCACGCCAAGAGCCGTCACGTTGGATCATCGACTTCGGCCAGCGTGAGCTACACGAAGCCCGACGGTTCCCTCGGGCACTGGAGATCGTCGAGCGAGAGGTTCGACCTGATGTGGATCGCCCTCGATGGTGGCAGCTTCACCGGCCTCGACCTGCACGTCGCGAAGCTATCGCTCACTTGGGTCGGTACCTCGCGGTGGGGCGTCACGGCAAGCGAATCCTGTTGACCTGGTGCGAACCAGAGTGGATCGCGAGCGATGCCACGGTCACCATCGCGCTCGATGGCGACTATCACTTCGGCGTCTTGACATCACGAGCTCACACGCTGTGGGCCGCCTACCGCGGGTCATCCATCAAGTCTGACCCGCGATACACCCATACCACGGTGTTTCGCTCCTTCCCCTGGCCAGCCCCCGATGAGGGACGCCGGGAGATCATCGCTGCCGCAGCGCGCGAGGTCGCCGAACAACGAACGATCGCGTGCACCGATGCAAACGCCGGGCTGACGGAGATTTACAACATCGTCGAGGACGGCGGCTACCCCGACCTCCTGGGCGCTCACCGTGACCTCGATCGGGCGGTTGCCGCGGCGTACGGCTGGCCAGTCGGGATCGCCGGAGATGCCTACGAGATGATCCCGCGCCTCCTCGCGCTCAACCACCAGATCGACGCCGGCACGATCGACTACGAACCGTTCGTCGATCATCCAGCGCATCAAGGTGACGGAGAACCAGCGGCACGGCTGTTCTGAGCCGCAGTGGTCGTCCAGCAGCGATGGAGCGATCTGCGTTCCGTGGTGTCGCCTCATACGCGTCCTAGATGCGGATGCCGAGACGTCGAGCCTCTCATCGCGATCTTGAGACGCTCCAGACGATGGTCGTGATGGCGCACCTGCCTGACGGTCGGGTCGGCTGCGGTGTGCGGTCGACCTTGGGCCGGGAAGGAGCGGGTGTGCCGTGTCCTCGACGGGCGGGTCGGGTGCCAGCGTTGGCGGCCGGGCCAGGCGCGGTCCGGCGTTGTCGCAGGGTGATGGTCAACTTACGTTGGACCTATGGGCTGAGGAGGTCACGGATGAACCGCTACGGGCAGCTGGCGATGGAGCACTGGGAGCAGCACGCGCCGAGTCGGGTCGCAACGATGACGGATCGGGAGGGGTTCTTCACGGACCTGGGCGTCCAGGTGGAGGCGCAGGTGGTGGAGTTGACGCAGGGTCTGGAGGGGACGCCGGTCGACGGGGAGAGCTACCCGCAGACGGTGGGGCGGTTGACCAACGCCCGGATGCGGGCGGAGGCGATCGTGTTGACGGAGTTGGTCTGGATCGAGACGCCGGAGCTGGCGTTGGTCGAGGCGCGGGAGGAGTGGGAGGCGACCCGGACGCCCGACAGCTGGTTGGCCAGCTGGGCGGAACGGATCCAGGACGCTCCGGAGACCGAGCCGGCGACCGAGGAGGTCGAGGATCTAGCCCACCGGTGGGCGGTGACGCCGGAGTTGCTGTACGGCCTGCTGCAAGCCGAGATCCCGGGCCGGTTCCTGGCGGAGAACCCGGGGGTGCTGGCGGAGGCGGCCAACATCCGGTTCCTGCGCGAGCAGACGTAGCTCCACGGTTCGTTCCTGCTTCGCAGGCACCCTTGGCGCCGTCGGGGGCGAAGGCTCGGTTCGGGGCCAACCTCGCCGCCATCCGCCTGGCCCGCCGGCTCGAACAGGAAGACCGTCCGGCGATCGCGGATGAGCAGCAGGTGTTGTCGCGCTGGTCATCGTGGGGCGCGCTGCCGGAGGTGTTCGACACCACCAAGCCCGCGTGGGAAGCGGAACGGGCCGAGCTTCGTGGGCTGCTCACCGAAGCCGAGTGGCGGGCTGCGGAGCGGACCACGATCAACGCCCACTACACCGACCCAGTCATCGTCACGCGGATGTGGCAGGTGCTGCGGTCGCTCGGATTCGAGGGTGGTTCGGTGTTGGAGCCGGGCTCAGGCGCGGGCACATTCATCGGGCTCGCACCGGACTCGGCACGGATGGTCGGGGTCGAGCTGGATCCGGTGACCGCGTCGATCTCGGCCGCGCTGTATCCGCACGCGCAGATCCGGGCCGAGTCGTTCGCGGACACTCGGCTGTCGACCGGGCGGTTCGACGCGACGATCGGCAACGTGCCGTTCTCCGACGTGCGGTTGCATGACCCGGTGCACAACGCCGGCCGCCATTCGATGCACAACCACTTCCTACTCAAGTCGCTGGCACTGACCAGGCCGGGTGGGCTGGTCGTGGCACTGACCAGCCGCTACACCCTCGACGGCCAGAACCCCGCCGCGCGGCGCGAGATGAACCAGCTCGCCGAGCTCCTCGGCTCGGTACGGCTACCCACCGGCGCACACCGCCGCGCGGCCGGCACCGACGCGGTGACCGATCTGCTGGTACTGCGCCGACGCGAACCCGACCGCCCGGCAGCAACGAACGGGTGGGAGACGGTCACCACCGTCGACCTCGACGGCCAGCCGGCGAAGGTCAACCGCTACTTCGCCGAGAACCCCGGTCAGGTGCTCGGCGTCATGTCGGTGACGCGGGGGATGCACGGCGCGCAGACCTTGACGGTGACCGGCGAGCTGGACCGGCTCGACGAGCAGCTCGGACAGGCGCTGGGCCGCATCGTGACCGCCGCGACCGGACGTGGCCTGCACATGACCCCACGGCCTTCCGAGCCGGTGCAGCCGACCATCACGCCGGCACCAGAGGTGGGGGTAGGCCAACGGTGGGATGGCCGCATCGTCGCCGCAGATGACGGCAGCTTCGCCACCGTGACCGATGGCGGGTTGGTACCGCTGAGGGTCCCCAACTCCGCCAGGGCCGAGCTGCGAGCACTGCTGGGGCTACGGGACGCGGCCACGCGACTGCTGGACCTCGAAGCCGCCACCGTGGAGGACTCCGACGACATCGATGCCGCCCGCAGCGAGTTGCGACGCCGCTACGAGACCTACGTGGAACGGTTCGGGCCGTTGGGACGGTTCAGCTTGCGCCGCACCGGGCGGACCAACGACGCGGGCGAGGACACCTACGCCCGGATCGTCCCCGCCGCGATCCGCAGCCTTCGTGGCGATCCGTTCGCGCCGCTGGTGCTCGCACTCGAACAGTTCGACGACCAGGACCAGACCGCTACCCCGGCCGCGATCCTGACCCGCCGGGTCGTCGCCCCCACCCCCGAGGTGCTGGGGGTCGAGACCCCGGCGGATGCGATCGCCGTCTCGTTGGACCGCACCGGCCGGCTCGACCTGGATCTGGTCGCCGAGCTGTTGGGGATGCCCACCGACGAGGCCCGCAACGCGCTCGGTCCGGCGGTGTTCACCGACCCCGACACCGGCCGGCTGGTCCACGCACCGCAGTACCTGTCGGGTGATGTGCGCGCCAAGCTCGAGACCGCGACCGCCGCGGCGAAAGACGATCTGGCGTTCACCATCAACGAGGCGGCGTTGCGGGACGTGCTGCCAGACGATCTCGGACCGGAGGAGATCACCGCTCAGCTGGGGGCGGTGTGGATCTCCCCGCGGGTCCACCAACGGTTCCTGTCCGACCTGCTTCGGGCGTCGGACGTCAAGGTGGAGAACCCACTGCCGGGCATGTGGGAGGTCCGGGGCGGCCGGACCGGCATCCGGGCCACGAGCGAGTGGGGCACCGAGCGGCGGCCCGCGCCCGACATCGCCCAGGCGGTGATGGAGCAGAAGTCGTTGCTGGTCTACGACGAGGTCGAGGACGCCGAGGGTCGCAAACGGCGGGTGCTCAACCCGGTGGAGACCACCGCAGCGCAGGAGAAGGCCCAGGCGCTCCAGGAGCGGTTCGCCGAGTGGGTGTGGGAGGAACCCGAACGCGCACAGGGGCTGGTGGATGAGTACAACCGGCGGTTCAACTCGATCGTGTTGCGCGACTACTCCGATGCGGGCGACTACCTGTCGCTGCCGGGCCTGGCGGCGTCGTTCACGCCGCTGCCGCACCAGCGGGCGGCGGTGGCGCGGATGATCGCCGAACCTTCCGCCGGGCTGTTCCACGAGGTCGGCGCCGGGAAGACTGCCGAGATGGTGCTGGGCGCGATGGAGCTGCGCCGCATCGGGCTCATCACCAAGCCGGTTGTGGTGGTTCCGAACCACATGCTGGAGCAGTTCACCCGCGAGTGGCTGCACATCTACCCGCAAGCACGCATCCTGGCTGCCTCGTCCCAGGATCTGTCGGGTGAGAAGCGGCGGCTGTTCGTCGGGCGGGCCGCGGCCAACGACTGGGACGCGGTGCTGCTCACCCAAGGGGCGTTCCAGCGCATCCCGCTCGATCCCGACACTGAAGCCGCCTACATCGAACGGCAGGTCGATGAGGTCCGAGCCGCGCTGCAGGACGTCGAGGGCGGCGAGCGGATGAGCGTCAAGCGGGTCGAACGGCGGCTGCTGCAGTTGGAGAACAAGCTCAAGCAGCGCGCCGACCTCACCCGGGATCCGGGGATCACGTTCGAGACCGCCGGGTTCGACTACGTGATCGTCGACGAACTGCACCTGTACAAGAACCTCGCGACCGAGTCCAACATCCGTGACGCTGCGATCGACGGCTCCGCAAGGGCGACCGATCTGCACATGAAGCTCGACTACCTGCGCAGCCGGGGGCGGGAGCGGATCGTGACCGGCGCAACCGCGACCCCTGTTGCCAACTCGGTGACCGAGGCCTACGTGATGCAGCGCTACCTGCGCCCCGACCTGCTCGATGCGGCAGGGGTGGGGGCGTTCGATGCGTGGGCGGCCACGTTCGGGCAGACCGTGACCCAGATGGAGATGTCGCCGTCTGGAACCGGGTGGCGGCTCAAGACCCGGTTCGCACAGTTCACCAACGTGCCCGAGATGCTGCGCCTGTGGTCCACGTTCGCGGACGTCAAGACCGCCGACGACCTCGCCCTCCCCGTACCGGACCTGGCCGAACGCGCCGACGGCACCCGTGCCCCCGAGACGGTCGCGGTTCCGGCGACCGTCGAGCTGGAGAGATTCGTCGAACAGCTCGCCGCCCGTGCCGACCAGGTCGCCTGCCGGGCGGTGGCGCCCGAGGACGACAACATGCTGGCCATCTGCACCGACGGCCGCAAGGCCGCCCTCGACGTGCGCATGGTCGACGAGCACACGCGTCCGTCGGGGCCGACCAAGATCGATCAGGCCGCTGACGCCATCACCAAGGTCTGGGAGGACACCCGCGACAACTCCTACCTCGACCCGGCCACCGCCCAGCCCTCACCGGTTCCGGGGGCGTTGCAGCTGGTGTTCTGCGACCTCGGTACCCCCAACCCGACCCGGTGGAATGCCTACGACGAACTTCGCCAGCAGCTGGTCGCTCGGGGGATGCCCGACGATGCGATCCGCTACATCCACGAGGCCAAGACGGACGTGGACAAGGCCCGGCTGTTCGCCGCGGCCCGCGCCGGTCACGTCGCGGTGCTGATCGGCTCGACCGAGAAGATGGGGGTCGGGACCAACGTCCAAGCTCGTGCGGTCGCGTTGTGGCACCTGGACTGCCCGTGGCGCCCAGCCGACATCGCGCAACGCGAGGGGCGCATCCTGCGGCAAGGCAACCAGAACCCCGAGGTGACGATCGGGCGGCTGGTCACCGAAGGCTCGTGGGATGCGTTCATGTGGCAGACCATCGAACGCAAAGCCCGTTTCATCGCCCAGGTCATGCGCGGTCGGCTCGACTCCCGCGAGATCGAGGAGATCGACTCGACCGCCGTGCTCTCCGCCGCTGAGGCCAAGGCGGTCTCGTCGGGCAACCCGCTGCTGCTGGAGCAGGCAAGCGTCCAGGCCGAGGTCAGCCGCCTGCAACGGCTCGAACGCGCGTACGGCCGCAACGAAGCGATGCTCACCGCCACCCGTGACCGTGCCCGTAGCGACGTAGCCCGTACCCGCGATGACCTCGCCCAGCTCCAACAGGTGCTGCCGCGCCTGGTCGACACGTCCGGTGACCGGTTCCGCGTCCGCATCGGCGAGAGCACCTACACCTCCCGTACCGACGCCGCCAAGGCGCTGACCAGCTGGGCAAATGAGGCCGGGCTGCGGTACGCACCGACCTACCGCGAGCGTGACCACGGGATCGTCGGCCAGATCAGCAGCTTCGACATCACCCTGGCCACCGGGCCCGCGCTCGGTGGCATCCAAGTCGACATCGCCCTGGCCGGTGTCCCACGTAGCGGGTTCAGCATTGACCGCGATGCCTTCCTGACCGGTGGGGTCGGGCTGATACAGCGCATCGAGAACCGTGCCGCTGGAATCCCCACCTACCTCAGCGACGCCACGGCCCAGCTCGAGTCCGCCGAGCAGACCATCCTTGACACCGACGAACGCATGGGCCAACCGTTCCGCCACGCCGGCGCTCTGCGTGACGCACAGGCGCGGCTGGCCGAGATCAACCAGCAACTCGAGACACTCCACGAGCAACCGGCCACGGACCCCGAGCCGCCGCGCACGGCGGACGACAACCCGTCCGTCCAGATCAACGGGCATCGCCCTCGGCCCGCACCGCTCGCTGCCTACGGACCACATGCTGAACCGCGCCGCGACCCGTCCGCGCCAACCCGCTAATGCAAGTACGGATGCTCGGAGGCCCGGCCCGCGACTGCGCGCGGTGGCCGAGCCCGTCGGCTACGCGCCGACCGGCGAACGTTCCGTACCAGGACGGTTGCCATGATGAGCCCGTGCAGCGCGAGTTTGGCACCGTTCCAGACGAACAAGACCGCCACGATGTTGAGCCATCCCGGTGCGCCACCGTCGAGTAGGACGGTGCAGACCGCGGCGGCGAACAGGTACGCGACACCGGCCAGCATCGCGGCAACGATCGCCACCGACCGAGGGCGGGCATGCAGCCGACGGAGGAGCCGGTTGGTCGGCGCGTGCTGCAACACAGCACGGATCGAACTGGCGAGTTGCACGATCAGACGGAACATCACGGCTCCTGTCAACGCGGCTACCACTCACGATACGGCTGCGTGTGACACCGCCATGAAGGGCAGGTCTCGTCGGGCGGATCAGAGTGTCGGCCCGCGGGTGCGGCGGCCTTGCGCACGAGCGGGCGCGGCCAGGGGAGGTTGATCGATGCGTGCGAGCCGCCGGGCGCGCCTCGCCGCGGTGTGGGCTCGCTCCGCGTCGCCTTGCTGCGCAGTGGCCTCGGGGGGTGCACCGAGCGGATCGTCGCTGCCGATCTGGTGGCGGTCGCGGTAGGCAGCGACGACACGGACCTGTCGCATCCAGGCGGCGCGGCGGCGCGGATCGGCCGGAGGCTCACCGAGGTCGCGGGTCCAGGCCGTACCGTCGGCAACAGCGGTCTCGGCGAGCGCGGTGACGCGCTGTTCGATCAGTTCGGCACGCTCGGCCAGGGCGTGGCGCAGGTCGTGGGGCATGGGGCCGCTGGCGTGGGGGATCAGCCCGGCGATGTACCGGGTCGCGGGCTCTCCGCGGCCGGCCGTCGTCGAGGGGACGGCGGTGGCGTTGGCAACCCGGTGGTGAAGGACGGCGGCGATGTCGTCAGCGTCATCGAACCCTCGCGTCGCGACGAGCCGCGGGAACAGGGCGTCGAGGTCGCGACCGTCGGCGTCGGCCCGGCGCAGCTCGGCGGCCAGCGGTCCGAACGCGTCGGAGATCAGCACCGCGGCGACCTGCTCAGGCTGGAGGCCGGAGCCTTGGATCAGGGCGGTCCAGCGGTCGTGTTGGGCTGCGGCAGCGATGGTGTCGTACTCGGCGGCGAGCTGGGCGATGCCCGTCCAGGTGTGCTGCTCGGCCGTGATGGTCTCGTGCGCCGAGGGTTCGGCACCGACGTGACGGAGCACGCCGGTGAGCACGCTACGGGCGGTGACGTCGGCGTCGTCGGGGTGCTGGTGATGCTCTGCATCGGGCTGGTCGGTGGCCACGTAGGCGATGTTGCTGCTGCGGCCACGGGTGAGGGCCACGTAGCAGGTCTCGCGGGTCATCCCGGGCTGCACGATGGCGTGGGCGGTGTCGACGGTGGCGCCTTGGGCGCGGTAGGCGGTGGTGGCGTAGGCCAGCTCGACGTGTTCGGCGACGTAGTCGGCCGGCAACGTCACCTTCGGACCGTGCCGTCGGCCAGCGCGGCGCACGGTCAGCGACCCTTCGCGGTTCGCTCCCGTGACGGTCCAGCGGTCTCCGTTGGTCACCCAGCCGCGTCCGACGGTCAGCCGGCGATGGTTGCGGCGGGTGACGACCAGGTCGCCGGCGGACGCTTCGGTGCCGTCGTGGAGTGTCACCTGCCCGGTCGGGGCGACGTGGCCGGCCACGATCCGGTCCAACCGCGCGCGGGTGTTGAGCAGCGTGACCGTGTCGACGGTCTCGGCGATCATGACCGAGGACCGGCCGGTCGCGAGGTCGGCGGCCCAGGCCTGGTAGGCGGCGTCGAGCATGTCGGCGGTCTCACCCTCACGCAGCCGCCCGTGGGTTTGGTAGGTGTCGATCACGCTGACGTCGCCGGCGCGGAGCCGTAACGACGCGGCGGCCTCCCAGTCGTGGTGGAAGCGGCGCACCTCGGCCAGCGTTGGGGCATCGTCACGGGCGCGGGCGAGCATCCCGAACGCTCCACCGGCATCGACTGCGGCGAGCTGGGCAGGGTCCCCGACCAGCAGCACCTTCGCTCCGGCCTTGGCGGCCTGGCCGACGATCCGGTCCAGGGTGAGGGTGCCGGCCATCGAGGCCTCGTCGACGATCACCAGCTGCCCCGCCGACAGCGAGACACCTCGGGCGGTGTGGTCGTGGAGCCACTTGGCGGTGTTCTCGGTCGGCATGTCGAGGTCGTCGCCCAGCACCTGTGCCGCGGCTGCGGACGGGGCGAGGCCGACGACCGACCCGGCCCCGTGGGCCGTCTCCCAGACGTGGCGCAGCGTGTGCATCGTGGTGGTCTTGCCGGCTCCGGCCGGGCCGAGCAACACGTCCACCGTCCGGCGGGAGGTGACGATCGCACGCAGCGCGCCGTGCTGATCGGCACCCAACCTGCGCCCCTTCCGTGCCACCCGACCGACGCCCCATTCGACGTCCGCGACGGAGGCGGTCGGCGCGTTGGTGGTGTCGGCGAGGTGAAGGAGCCGATCCTCGGCCTCCAGCAGGGCGGTCGAGGAGAACACGGTGGCGTGCTTGGGGCGGAACACGCTGCTCCCATCCGATCGCTGGAGGGCCGCCGGGGAGGTTGCGAGCTCGGGCGGGGTCAGCCGCAACGATGCTCGTTCGGCGGCATCGACGATCAGACCCACCACCGCCTCGCGATCGACCGTCGACGCGAACCGCAGGCCCATAACCTGGCGGGAGGCTTCGGCGTGCAGGTTCCAACGACGCCACGTCGAGCGCCTGTCACCTACGACGTCGACCACGGTGCGGCCGATCTCGGCGAGCGCGTCCAGCGGCAGATCCTCGGCCGCCAGCAGCCGCTCGCTCCGTCTCATGGCGAGCAGGTTGCCCGCCCACCCCGTCGCCTCGGTCTCCAGCACCCCGGAGGCACGGACCCGCCACTGGTCGGTGAGATCGGCGAGCGAGGTCAGGGTCTTGGCCGGTCGGGTGGCAAGCGTGGCCTGCGCGCGCAGCTTGAGGATGGTCGTGGCCGACGGGCGTCGGCCGTGCTCGGCGCGGTAGCGGGCGATCAGCTCCTCGGTCTCCTGCTCGATCGCATGAGAGCGGCTGGAGAACGCCTCGACCAGCCGCTCGGGCACGCCGGCGATCTCCCACGCCCGGTTGCGGTCCCGACCGCGATCGCGAGCCTCCCATCCGACACCGAGCATGCGGGTGAGGTGGTCGGCGAGCAGCCCGTTGTAGTGCTCGGACAGCGCAACGGTGGCCGCGTGCATCGGTCGACCATCAAGCGACCGCCACCGCCCGTCGTAGACGGTCCGCACCTTGTTCGAGATCACCACGTGGGTGTGCAACTGGGGGTCGCCGGCACGCGAGTCGTAGTGGTCGTAGGCGGTTGCGATCAACCCCTCGACCTCGACCTGCGCAACCGCTCCGTCCGGCCCGTTGGCGCCGGTGCGGGTGGCGGCAACCTCGTGTTCCATCAGCTTGATGACGTCGGCAACCGCCGCGTGATGCGCCGCCACGATCCTCGCCTTCGTCTCGGCGTCCGCAACCGCCCACAGGGCCGACACCGACTTCGGCACCGAGAACGTGTAGTCGTAGCCGGCCACGGCCCGGCGGACCGGACGAGCGGCCTCCTCGGCTTGGATGCCGTCGACCGCAGCAGCACGGTCGCCGGCGGACAGCTCGGGGTCGAGGGCGGCGATGCGCTCGTCGATGCGCTCCTCGCGGCTGCGGTAGATGGGGTAGGCATGACCCAATGGCTCGCCGGTGACCGGGTCGCAGCCCATCCCCAACAGCAGCTGGAGTTGTTCCTCCGACACCGTGTCCCCGGACCGCAGTTGCCCGTCGCCCAGGCTTCGGATACCCGAGCCGAACCAGAACCCTGGTGGACAGCCCGCTTCGGCGTAGTAGCGGGTCAACGGCGTGGACAGGTCCCGCCCTCCGTCACCCGCAGCGACCGAGGCCAGCAGATAGCGGTAGCCATCTCCCGCCGACATCACCCGCATCGACACCGTCACACCACACCACCCGAACGCCGGCCCTCGTGTCACGAAGGTGTGCTCCGGGCGGCCTTACCCCTCGACGTGCAAGAGGTGTGACCGCGCGATCCGCTGCCGTCGGCGGCGGTGAGTCCGAACTCGACGATGGCGCGGCAGACGTTCGCTGCCAGAACGGTGCGGATGTTGCCGACGGGATGTTGAACGCGTCCGGCTCGACGACGACGGCAGCGGATACAAGCCCCGGGAGGCGATCGGCCTCGACGCGATCGCCGCGCTCGGTCTGCCGTTCTGGCTCGCCGGCGGGCTACGAGACCCCGGCCGGGCTGGCCGCTGCCCGTGAGGCGCGCGCGGTCGGGATCCAGGTCGGGACCCCCTTCGCGGTCTGCGACGAGGCGGGATGGATCCGCAGCTGCGGACGGCGGCCCTGGCCGCGGCACGCGCCGGTCGCGTCACGGTCCGAACCGACCCTGGCACCTCCCCCACCGGCTACCCGCTCAAAGTCCTCGACCTCCCTCGCACGCTCAGCGAGCAAGCGGTCTCACCCGCCCGTCGGGCCGTTCGAAGGCTTCGCGGAGGTAGCCGAGGTCGCAGGTGCGTGGCCGCTGGTCTCGCTGCCCCGCCGAACCCATCGAGGACTACCTGGCCAAGGGCAGCGCTCTCGCCGGCACCCACCAGCGCCACTGCCTGTGCGACGCAGTGACCGCGACCCTCGGGCTCGGCACACCCGTCCCGGCCACGCGGTCGAACCGGCGCTCGTACCGCCGGTGGCTACGCCGCCAACCTCACCCGCTAACCCCCCCGCGGCGCTTGTTCCTACACCGCACGGTACGTGGTCGACCACCTCCTCGACACGACCGCCACGCTGACACCCGCGTGAACTGCCGACGATGATCCAGAGCAGACCGAGCAGGCAGGACGAGACCCCGCGGTCGGGGGTCACTCAGCCCTGTCCCGTCGTCGGCGAGGCAGCTCGTGCGGTCTCGGTGAAGGTGGGCGACGGGCGCGCCCTCGACTGGGCGAGGGTGCTGGCAGCTGGGAGAAGGTGCTGGTGTTCACGCAGTTCCCATGGTGGGGCGGGCAGTCCCAGACACACCTCCGCAGGCGGTTCGAACGCGGCGCCCTCGCCCTCCATGGCGAGGGCGGTGAGCCGAACGGGACCGGATGGTCGCCGCCTTCCAGCGCACCGTCGGCCCCAGCGTCTTCCTGCTGTCGCTGTAGGCCGGTGGGGTGGGCTACACCTAGCGTGGTGAACCACGGTCCTTGATCTGGCCCGAGCGTGGACGACGAGCTGACCACCCGGCTCGCCTCGTCTCCGCCCCTCGTGGCCAACTACCTGATCCTGGCGGGCGGCAGGAGCGCGCCACGGCTCGCCCGACACTTCGCCTTACCGGTCGACCAGCGGCGGGTCGCCGTCGACGGCGAGTACCGCACCGCGCTCCATGGCGTGTACGCGATCGGGCGGCTCACCCGGCCCGACCGGAGCCAGGCCATCATCTCCGCCGGCGCCGGAGCGGTCGCCGCGCTCGACATCTTCTGCCGCGAAGCCGGCCATCACATCCACGACTGGGACGCCCCAACCGAGCACGATCACGATCATCCCAACCTGTGAGAGCCGAGGGTGCAGCCCGGATCAACCTGGTCCGCTGGGGAGCCGCACGGTGAAAGTGGCGCCCCGACCCAGCCCGTCGCTGTCGGCGGTGATGGTGCCGCCGTGACCGTGCACGATGGCGCGGCTGATGGTCAGGCCGATGCCGCTGCCGGCAACGGGGCGGCGGGCGGGGTCGGCACGGAAGAACCGCTCGAAGACCTGTGGCAGATGCTCTGGGGCGATGCCGGCCCCGGTGTCGCGGACCTCGATGCTGACCTGGTCGTGGACGTGTTCCGCCGAGACGGTGACGCGTCCGCCTCCGGGCGTGTGCTCGAGGGCGTTGCGCAGGAGGTTGGTGAGCACCTGGGTCAACCGGTCGCGGTCGCCCGTCAAGGTGAGCGGCCCTTCGGGCAGCCGATGCCGCAGTTCCACCTGACGTTCGCGTGCGTCCGGGGTGGATGCGCCCACGGCCGCGCGGACGATCGCCCCGACGTCGAGCGGGGACAGCTCGAGGGCGAGCTGGCCCTCCTCGGCGCGGGAGACCAGCGACAGGTCCTCCAACAGACGCTGCAGCCGGCCGGTGGCCTCCTCCAGTATCGCGAAGGTTGCATCGTCGATCTCGACGACGCCGTCGGCCAGCCCTTCGTGGTAGGCCTGGATCGTCGCCAGGGGGGTGCGCAGTTCGTGGGCGAGGTCGGCGAGGAGCCGGCGGCGGGTGTCCTCGGTGTGTTCGAGGGCGTCGGCCATCTCGTTGAACGCGTCGGTCAGGTCGGCGAGCTCGTCGTCGGCGGCGGGGCGGGGTGCGCGTTCCGTGAGCCGGCCGTCGGCGAGGGCCCCGGCGGTGCGGGAGAGCTGTTCGACGGGTCGGGCGATCCTGGTGGCCAGCAGCCAGGAGACGGCGGTGGCGGCGATCGCGGCGGCGAGGACCCCGAGGGTGAGCGCCAACGAGAGGGTCTCAGACAGGGCCCGGTCGAGGTGGTGGGCGACGACATCGGAGACGGGGCCGACCGCACGTCGGATGTGGTCGTGGAAGATGGGCGGGGCGACGAGGAACGCGACGACGCCGAGCGTGGCGGCCCCGACGAGGATGACCAGCAGCTGGCCGACGAACAGCCGCCGGACCAGCCGTCGCCGTGGGGTCCGGGTGCTCACGCGTCGACCATGCGGTAGCCGACCCCGCGCACGGTGCGGACGAAGCTCGGTACCTCGCCGGTGTCACCCAGCTTGCGGCGCAGGTTGGCGATGTGGACCGCGACGACGTGGTCGTCGCGGTAGGCCGAGGATCCCCACACCCGGTCGAGCAGCTGGTCCTTGGAGAAGACCACCCGTGGCTCAGCGCTCAGGGTGTCGAGCAGGTCGAACTCAAGACGGGTGAGCTCGACCGGTTCACCGCCGACGTGGACCTCCCGGGCGATGGGTTCGATGGTGAGCTCACCGAACCGCCGCACGTCGGCGGTGGCCAGGGGGCTTCGGCGGGGGCGGCGCAGCATGGCCTGGATGCGGGCCACCAGCTCGTTCGGCGAGAACGGCTTGGTGACGTAGTCGTCCGCGCCGACCCGTAGCCCCACGATCCGGTCGACCTCGTCGCTGCGGGCCGTGAGCATCACGATGTAGGGGTCGGCGTCCTCGCGGACACGCCGGGCGACCTCGAGCCCGTCGATCCCGGGCAGCATCAGGTCGAGCACGATGACGTCCGGTCGGACCTTGTCGATGACCGCGAGCGCCTCTTCACCGTCGTAGGCGGCGTGGACCTCGTACCCCTCACGACGCAGGTAACGCAAGACCAGGTCCACCAGCGGGCGTTCGTCGTCGACGACGACGATCGAGACCGTTCGGTTCACGTGTTACGTCCCTGTCCAGCTGCGGTCAGCTCGTGGCGCAGGTGACGGTACTCGTCGATGTCGAGCTCGCCGCGGGCGAGGCGTTCGTCGAGGATCGTCCGCGCCGAGGGGGGCGGGTCACCAGCGGGGAAGAGCCGGGTGGTCGCCCAGATCGCGACCAGCACGACCACGAGCCAGAACCCGGCCATCGACAGCCAGTGCCACCAGGGTGCGACGGTCCACATCATGTGCGGTCCCTTCTCGTGTGGGGCGGTGTCAGGTCAGCTGGCGGAGGCGGTGGGGCTGAAGTTGCCGGTGACGTGCACGGCCGCTTGCTCGCCGTCGGCGAGCAGCGGGATCGCGAGGTGGTGGGGGCCGTCCATCCCGGCGTGCATCTGCAGCGGGAACTGCACCAACACCGAGCCTCCCGGTGGGACCGGGAAGCGCTGGTCCACCTGAGTGAGTTCGCCGTCGACGTAGATCGGCCCCGGGCAGCACCCTTCGACGACCTGGGGCTGGCCGGCGGTGAAGGCGACCTCCCGGTCGGTGGGGTTGGTGACCTCCCAACCGGGCACGTAGGTCACCTCGAGCGCGACCTCGCCCATCGCCACCTCGACGCCGGCGATCTGCAGGCCAGCGAGCTGCACCTCGCCGGACACCTCACCCGGCGCCGTCCGCGCGATCCCTCCCATGGGGTTGGGCAGGGACTCCTCGAGCGCGATCAGATCGGAAGGTGACAGTGCCGCCGCCACGAGCACAGCGAACACGCCGAGAGCGACGACAGCAGCGATCAGCGGCGTGGACCCGAGACGGCCTCGTCGGTCGGCTCGGGTCGGGTGGGTCGTTCGGGTCATGTCCCAGTCTCCTCGCTGCCGGGCCGGAACCGGCTCAGGTGGCGGCGGTGATCCCGCCGTGCGTCGCTCGTACGCTCGAAGGTCGTCGAGTGCAGCGTGCCGGCGGACGGTGCGGACGGCGGCAAGGACGCATCAAGAGACCGTCAAGGCTGCGTGGCCCTCCCTGGCGCGGCACGAGAACCCCGTGAGGTGTCGAGCATCGTCATGTGTCAGTAGCTCGACAAGGTTGGTTCAAGAACCCATCAAGCAGGCTACCCGGCACCCGTCGGACCGCGAGAACCGGGATACCGTCGATCCCCGAAGCCCCGCTCAAGGACGTCTCCGTGCGCATCCGTTCCAAGCTCATCGTCACCGCGAGCCTCGCGGCCGGGCTCGTCCTTTCGGCCTGCTCCGGATCCGACGAGCCGGCCGCCGTCGATACCGCCGGAGAAACCACCGACGACGCGGTCGGCGAGGACGGCGATGACACGCCAATGGGGGACGACGGCCTGGACCACGCCGACGATGAGGCGATGGGCGAGGCGATGGGCGAGGCCGCTGACGCCTCCGAAGCCACCCGCACGATCTCGGTCGAGGCCTTCGACATGGCCTTCGACCCCGAAACGATCTCGGTCGAGCCTGGCGAGGTGGTGACCTTCGAGGTGACCAACACCGGCGAGGCCGCCCACGAGTTCTTCCTCGGCGACGGCGCCATGCAGCAGGAGCACGCCGAGGAGATGGCGGGCATGGACAGCGACATGGCGCACGACGAGCCGTACAGCATCCGTCTCGACCCGGACGAGACCAAGGAGCTCACCTGGCGGTTCGCCGAGAGCGGCGAGGTCGAGTTCGCCTGCCACGAACCCGGCCACTACCAGGCCGGCATGCACGGCCAGATCACCGTCGGATGACCACCACCCCGCACCTGCGACCGGAGGAGCGCCAGATGAGTTGCGACCACGAGGGCTGCACCTGCACTCCCCCGCCAGCCTCCATCTCCGGCGAGCTGCCCCAAGCCCCGCAAGGCGGCGACGCCGGTCCCGGTGGCTGCTGCGGCGGGCACCGCCACCCGAACGGTGAGCCGGCCACCGCCCGGTGACGCCACCCCGGTGGCCGGCACCACCCTCAAGGTGCCGGCCACCACGACTCTTCCGGCCGCGCGCAGATGCCCCGCCGGCCCGCGGGGCACTCGTCGTTCTGAGGCGGGGACACTGCGAGCCGGTGGAGGACCAAGGCGGCCACCGCCACACCTCGCGACCCCCTGCGCGCCTGCCTCAAGCCCAGGGCGACCGCGACGAGACCGGCGGCTGCCTGTGGCGGACGGCGCTCCACGACGGTGAGTCCAGAACCGGCCGGTCGTGCCGCGACCGTTCTCTTGCGGACACCGTTCATCGATCCAGTGACCCGAGAACCCGCCGCTACGGCTGATCTGCCGGGTGGTCGTGGTCGACGGGACCGCGTGCGCGCAGGTAGAGGGCCTCGAACGCGAAGATGGCGACGATCCCTCCGACAGGATGACGATCGTGAACGCGACCAGGGCAACGGTGTCGGCGACGATCGCGGCGAGCGGCACCCATGTGCGCACACGGATGTCGCCACGCAGGTGGCGGAACACGCCCCATCGGATCAGCTGCGCCTCGCACGGGCCCCGGCCTGCTCGGCGCTGCTCGACCTCGACGCGCTGCGGGTCGAAGGGAACCGGAGCCGACCGGTTGCGTTGATGGGATCTACCCTCGGTCGGAGAGGTCGAGGTCGGCGAGGAGCTGGTCGCGTGGGACGAACATCTCCGCGTAGTGGACGACGTCGCTGATCGTGCCCTCAGCGTCGACGCGGACGAAGCTGTGCGACGGTCGGTCGCCGTGTCCGTAGACGCCCAGCATCCCGTACGCCTCGGAGACACTCCGGTCAGGATCGAGGGCGATCGGGTCGGTCGCGCCGTACCGCTCGGCCTCGATCCGCGTGATCCCCGGATCGTCGACCACGACGGACACGAGCCGGATGCCACGTTCGGTCATCGCAGGTTCGATCTCGGGGATCTGGGCGAAGCAGCCGCCGCACCCGACCCCCATGGAGAAGTAGAGCAACGCGCCCTCGGCGCCGTCGGCGAGGGCGCGCTCGAGCGACTGGATGCCGCCGGCGGTGTCGGCGAGCTCGAAGTCCGGCGCGGCCGATCCGATCGTCGCGGGTTCCGGTGCCGGACGGAGCGTCTCGGCCGCGACGAACCCTCCGATGGCGAGCAGCGGCAGCAGCAGCCCGGCCCAGGCCAGCCGCGCTCGGCCGGACCGCGGGGCCGGCCCCTCCGGCGGGTGCACGTCCGGTGCTGGTTCAGTGGCAGGCGTGGTGGGCATCATCGTGCTCCTCGGACGGGGCCGGCACGGGTGGCACGTCCTCGTGGCTGCGGGACGACCAGCCCACCATCGCGGCGCCTCCCCCGAGCAGCGCCAGCGCGGTGAGCCAGTTGGGGACGGGGGCCAGCGTGTCGGCGACTGGGGTGAGCAGGTCGGTCAGCCAGCTGCCGGCGGCGGTCTGGGCGTCGGGCGCCAGGGACGCGCCGGTGATCGCGACCACGATCAGCACGCTGGCCATGAGCGCGAAGACGGCGGCCATGGCGAGGTTGAAGGTGGTGGTCGTCAGGCTGCGGCCGGCGACCGTCCAGGTGACGGGCCGGGAGGTCACCTTGATGCGTTCACGGAGCCGCGTGCGGTCCCACAGCAGCGTCAGCAGCAGCAGTGGGGACACCATGCCGGCGACGTAGGCGAGGCCGATCCCGAGGCTGGTCGCGGTCGACGGTGCGACCGCGGTCAAGGTCAGCACGCCGGCCAGTACCGGGGCGCAGCACGCGGACGCGGCGCCGGAGAAGACCCCGAGCGCGTAGACGCCGCCGGAGTCGGTGCGCGAGATGTCCGGGGAGCGGCGCAAGAGCGGCAGGGACCAGGTCTTGCCGGCCGCGACCACGAGCGCCATGACCAGCATCAGTCCGGCCCCGACCAGGTAGACGGTGCTGTGGTAGCGCATCAGGCTGCGGGTGAGCAGGCTCACACCGAGCGTGACCGGCACCAGCACCGTGGCCACCCCGGCGGCGAACACCAACGTCAACGGCACGAGCCGCCACCGGGCGTTCTTCACCGCCGCGGCGAGGTAGGTCGGGAACAGCACCGTGATGCAACACGGCGCGAACAGCGCGATCGAACCCGCCAGGAACGCGGCCGCCAACGACCCGCCCAGGAAGACCCCCTCCATCACCCCACCTCGAGCGGGAGCAGGCGTACGAGACGGCGGGACGACAGCCGCCCGTGGGCGATCAGCCGCCCGTCGACGATCACCGCCGGCGGGAACGCGAACCGGTGGACCGCGAGCAGGCGCCGACCCTCCTCGGAGTCGAGGGACACCTCACGCACCTCCAGCGGGACCCGCTCATCGATCTCGGCCAGCACGGCGCGGCCGTGCTCGCAGTAGTGGCAAGCCGGGGCGGTCACGTACGTGACCTGCACCGCGGCGGTGGTCGGCTCCGACATCTCAGGCTCCAGGTCGGTGATCGGCAGGGCAGGTATCAGGGGCGACCAGCACAGCAGGTGACTCGGCCTGGGCGGGATCGCGGCCCGCTCGGCGGTGCAGGTGGATGAGTCCGGCGATGCCGCCGAGCACCAGGGCCACGGCGACCCAGCCGTTGCGGGAGAGGCCCAGCAGACGGAAGCTGGTGTCGGTCCGCAGCAGCTCCAGCGCGAACCGACCCAGGCCGTAGGCGACCAGGTAGCCGAGGAACAGCTGCCCGCGCCGCAGCACCCCGCGGCGTTCGAGCCACAGCAGCACGCCGACGGTCGCCAGGCTCCACAGCGCCTCGTAGAAGAACGCCGGGTGGAACGTGGCGGCGTCGGCGTAGGCGGCGGGCCGGAACCGCTCGGGGACCTGTACCGCCCACGGCAGAGTGCTCGGGGTGCCGTACAGCTCCTGGCTGAAGTAGTCGGCGGGCCTACCTATCGCCTGCGCCAGCGGGACCCCGATGGCGGCGGCACCCGCGAACGCGCCGAGGTCGCCCTGGAAGCGGCGGACCAACCAGATCGCGGTCAGCGTGCCGAACGTGAGCCCACCGAACAGCGCCAGACCGCCCTGCCAGACCGCGAACACCTCCAGCCAACGGCCCTGGAACCGGCCCGTGTTGGTCGCGACGTAGGCCAGACGTGCCCCGACGAAGCCGACCAGGATGGCGGGGAACAGCACACGGTCCACCAGCTCCGGATCGCCGCCCGCGCGTTCGTACCGGCGGCGAGTCACCGAGACCCCGACCAACACCGCGATCGCCACCACGAGGCCGAAGACCGTGACCCGCAACGGCCCCAGGTGCAGGGACGTGATCGGCGGCGGTGGGATGGATGCCAGCATCGATCAGTCCCCTGTGACGTCGTGGCCGTGGTGGTCCACCTCGACCTGCTCGGTCGGGGACGTCGCGGGATCCGGGCTGGTCGCGGCACCGATCGCTGGACCGACGAACAGCGTCGAGACGGTGTAGATCGCCGCGAACGCCGCCAGGGCCAGACCCGGGACGCGCCAGCTGCCGGTACGACGCCGGAGCCGGCGCAGCATCGGGATCGTCGCGACGAAGCCGGCCACCCCGAACAGCGCTCGGCCACCGGCTCCGGCGACCAGCGCCGTGCCTGCCAAGGGACCGACGTGGTGCAGCACGTGGGGAGCCGCCCCCGTGACGGCCGCCCACAACCCCAGCAGCGTTGTGCGTACCCGGGTAGCGACGCTGGGCGTCCCCGTGCGGACGTTGCTCGCTGACGGGTGCATCGGCACGTCACGCGCCGGCGACTCGCGTGGGATCTGGCCGCTCATGTGCACCTCACCAGCCGCTGGACCAGCATCAACATCGCCTCCAGGCGTTCGTCGTCCTGAGCGGGCGTGCCCCGATCCGGTGGTGCGCGGTCGGCGACCTCCTGGGTGATCAGCGCCAGACCGAGACCGCCCAGGGCGGCGCGGATCGCCGCGATCAGGTCGAGCAGGTCGGTGGTCGGTCGCTCCGCCTCGTACATCCGAACCAGCGCGCGCGTCTGCCCCTCGATCCGGTTCAGGCGAGCCTGTACCGGTGAGCGGGTGTGGGCCGTGGTGACCGTCACGGTGTGCTCCTCGTGCCGTGGCTGGGGCGCGTCGAGGCCACGTTGCCGCTGGACGGTCAAGTCCTGGCGCGGTTGTGCGTCAATATCTCGTCAAGACCGTCCCGGCACGATGAGGACGTGAGGCGCTCCCCCGCGGGCGACCGGTCGCAACAACCCCGCAGTCCCAGCCGTCGAACACCGGCGACCGACGCCTCCCACTACTACGCATGAGTAGTGGTACGGTCCAGAAGTGTGCGGCGTGCTCGTCCAGACACCCGCATCGCCGCCGTCCCCTGCGTCCGGCTGGGCGGAAGGCGCCGCGAGTCCGCGGTCTCGCGGCTGACCGAGGGAGGGGCCCGATCAGAACCGGTTGCGTGGATCGTCTCGGGGATCTCGCAAGCTATGCGCTCGACGAGCTCGATGTGTGGCAACGTTCGGCCCTGGAGGAGCACGTGGCGACCTGCCCCGGCTGCCTCGCCGAGCTCAGCGCCCTCGCTCTAGCAGCGGAACTGCTGACGCTGCTCTGGGCACGACCGGCGGGAGCCATCCGTGCCCCTGCACCCGGGCCCAAGGCATGTCCCGGTGGGCGGTGGCCGCATCGGACGCTCTCGGGGCGGCGATGGCGGGACCGCTGATGCACCGGGTCGCTTCGGCGCGAACGCTTCGGGCGCCGCGACCACGACGCCGACCGACTGACGAGGTGTCGACCAGAGCAGGGGAAGGACCGGTTGAGGCCGGGCGACCTCCAGCTGGTACGACGAGAGCGTCGTAGCTAACCTCCTCAGCACCCCTGTCGAGAAGGTCGTGTCGTGGCGCTGCTCCCCCGCCGCCGGTTGACGTTGTTCCTCGCACTGGCCTTCGTCGCCGCCGCGACCTTGCCGGCCCAGGCGCAGGCGCCGGAGGACCTGCGCCGAGAGCTCGACCAGACGCGCCAACAGATGGAGGAGGTGGAGCGGCAGCGCGAACGCGCCGAGGAAGCTGCGGCGGCTGCCCGCGCCGCGGTCGAGGGACTCGAGAGCGAGCTGGAGGCTGCCGCCGAGGTGCTGATCTCAGCGCAGGAACGGGAGCAGCGTGCCGAGGAGGCCGCGGAGGCCGCCCGAGTGCAGGCGGACCGGGCAGCCGCCGAGCTCGCTTCTGCCCAGGCGGAGCTGCAGGACAAGGAAGCCGAGCTGGGCGGTCTCGCGCGTGACACCTTCAAGTACGGCGCTCCGCGGTCGTCACCGGTGGCGGTGCTCGGGGCGTTGTCGGCCGGCGAGAGTCCGACCGAGTTCGCCGACGGGGTGCAGTTCCTGCAGCGGGTGCTCGGTGACTGGTCGGCGCTGGTCGAGCAGGGTGAGACGCTCGTCGTGCAGGTCGAGGCGCTGGCGGCGCGGGCCGGCGAGGAAGAACAGCGACGGCAGGCGGCCCAGGCCGAGGCAAGTGAGGTACGTGATGATGCGGCGCTCGCGCACGCTCGCGTCTCACAGTTGGCGAGCGAAGCCAGCCTCGAGCAGCAGCGTCGCGAGGAGCAGGCCGCCGATCTGGCGGCCGAGCAGGAGGCAGCACGGACGCGTGTCGGCCAGGTCGAGCAGGAGCTGGCCACGGCCGAGGAGCGACGCCGTGTGGAGGCGGAACGTCGACGGCAGGCCGAGGCCGAGGCGCAACGTCGCGCTGCGGATCGGCAGGCGGCACCTCCGGCGCGTCGAGCGGCTGGGTCGTCCACATCTGGGCTGGTGACGGTGCGGGGGATCACCGTGGCCGCCGAGATCGGTCCTGCGCTGGAGCGTCTGCTGGCGGCTGCTGAAGCCGACGGCATCGTGTTGGGCGGCTCGGGTTGGCGATCGCCCGAGGCGCAAGCGCAGTTGCGACGCGCCAACGGGTGCCCGGACGTGTACGACTCGCCTGCGTCGGCGTGCCGGGTACCGACGGCCCGGCCTGGCAGCTCGGAGCACGAGAAGGGCCTAGCGGTCGACTTCACCTGGCAGGGCCGCACGATCTGTTACCCACTTCGCAGCTCGGCGTGCACCGGGAACGCCGCGTTCAACTGGCTGCAGCGCAACGCTGGCCGGTTCGGCTTCAGGAACCTGCCCTCGGAAGCGTGGCACTGGTCAACAACCGGACGGTGAGGCGCGTCACGAGCGAGGCGTCTCGTCGTCGGAGATTCGGGCGGGTCGGCTGTCGATGGCGGCACCGGCGGGTCTCGACGAGGCGAGCGAGCACACCGCACGCACGCCTGGTCGCGGGCGGGAGCAGTCCCGGGTTCGATGTGGTCGCGCCGCTAGCCTTCACCTGCCATGACGTCAAAGCGGATCAGCCCGGCGGTCCTCCTGAGCCTGCGGGAGGCGCTGGCGTGTGCATTCTGGTACCGCGGACAGCTGTGTTCGTTCGTGACGTCGTGCCTCGGCGACCAGGGCATCGTGGCACGCATCGACTGGAACGGGCAGTACAAGCGAGCGAGCATCGATCAGCTCGTCAGTCACCTCGCGAGCAACCAGCACCGCACGTTCGATGACCTGCTGACGCTCGTGCTCGCCACGGCAGACATCGATGATCCACAGCATCTGCGCAAGCTGGACGACGGCGAGCGCAAGTACGAGGAGGCCGTCGCTGCGCTCCGTCGGTTCAGGACCCAGGCCGAACCGCTGCGCGGTTGGCGCGACGAGCGAGAACAGGCCACGCGACGACGGGAGCAGGAACGCGAACGTAACCAGGCGCGTCGTGCACTCACCGAGCAGATGTCGAACCTACGGCAGGGGTTCCAGACGCTGGTCACGCTGCCTGCGCAGGGCCGTGGGTACGCGTTGGAGGCCTTCCTCACGCGGCTGTTCGAGGCGTTCGACATCGAGGCCAAAGGCCCGTTCCGCCTCGAGGGTGAGCAGATCGACGGCGCGTTCACCTTCCAGGGCAACGAGTTCCTGGTGGAAGCCAAGTGGCAGGATCCGTTGACTCGGCGTGCGGACCTGGATGTCTTCGCCCAGAAGATCGGCCGGAAGCTGGACAACACGCTCGGGCTGTTCGTCTCCGTCAACGGCTACGAGCCCACCGCTGTGGCTGCCACTCGGGGGCACGGCGAACATGATCCTGATGGACGGCGGCGATCTGATGGCGGTGCTCGACGAACGCCTGGAGCTGCCTGCGTTGTTGTTGCGCAAACGCCAGCACGCGGCACGCACCGGTGAGGTGTTCATCCCGGCGCGGCGACTGTTGAGCTGACGGGGCCACCCCCGACGTGGGCCTGGCCGCTCAAGGGCGGTCGGATGTGTCAGCGGGCGTGTCGTCGGGTTCCCACTTGGTCTCCACAGCGAACCCGTAGAGCCGTCGTCGGTGCTCGTCGAGCTCGGCCAGCCGGCGGGCGAAGGTGTGCTCATCGACGAGGGCGAGCCCAGCCGCACGCAGTGGTGTGAGGGTCAACGGAGGTGGCGGCGTGCCGTGGGCGGGAGTGCCAGCGCGTTCGAGGAGGAGTTCGACGGCCTGGCGGACCTCGGCGAGGACGGCGGGGTGGGGCCCGTCACGGGAGCCGAGCTGGAGCAGCGTGACGGCGTCGTCGAGGACGGCGAGCTGTGCGCGCAACTCCTGCTCGGGTTCGGCGCTGTGGAAGTAGTGCAGGATCGGGTACGCCCGGTGGCGTTCGGCGGTCAGGGTGATGGCGTCGGCGAGCTGAGCCAGTCGATGCTCGAGGTAGTTCCACCCGCGGTGGTTCCAGCCGTTGAGGATCAGCGTGGGGGGGGTGGTGCCCAGACCTGCGATGCTGCTGGCTTGCTGGCGGCGTTGTGTGACGGCGCTGACCACTGGCACCAGATAGGTGATGGCCATGGTGGTCAACGCAAGGCCGGAGACGACAGCGACGACGGTGAGCAGCTGCCAGACGGGGCCGTTCGGGACGTAGTCGCCCACTCCGAGGGTGAAGACGGAGAAGCCGGCGAAGTAGGCGCGTGCCCAGCCGTCGGCAGGCACGCCCTCGGGGTCCTGGAGGACCGCCTCGGGGGAGGCGGAGAAGACCAGGGTCCAGCCGGCCCACAGGAGCCAGGTGCCCAGGGTGAGCACGGCGACGGCCGGTCCGGCGCTGGTGAGCCACCGCGAGTCGGGCCGTCGGGCCAGACGGTGGGCCGCCCGCCACCACCACCGTCCAAGCCGGGAGGTGAGCGGTCCGGCCGCCGTGGAGGCGGCGAGGGTCGTTGTGATGGCGTCGAGGGCGGCCAGCCCGATCAGGATGGCGCCGGCGGCGGCGATAAGAACGCTCACTTCCGGCTCCCAGAACTTGCGCTGGCAGCGGGACGCGAGATCCGGTGCGCTACGGCGTCGTCGCGACCGGTCGCGACGCCCGTCGTGGACGCCGCGGTCACGGTCCGGGGCGGGCGGGTCAGCTCAGCTGCTGCAGCGCCTGGCTGCAGACCTCGGCGCAGCGACGGCACGCTTCGGCGCAGATGCGGCAGTGCTCGTGCATCTGGGCGTGCTGGTCGCACTCGTCGGCGCAGGCCCGACAGGCGACCTCGCACGCGTTCAGTAGGGACCGCAGCGTCTCGCTGTCGCTGTCGGTGAGACGGGAGGCGATGCGGGCGCCGGCGAGGCACACGTCGGCGCAGTCCTGGTTGAGGCGGATGCAGCGTCGTAGGTCGGCGACCATGTCCTCGGCGAGGCAGGCGTCGGCGCAGCTGGTGCAGGCTTGGGCGCAGTCGAGGAGGCTCTCGATGACCTCGGTGAGGTGGGTGGTGTCGACGTCGCCGCGTGGGTGGGTCTGCAGGATCTGCTCGGTGTGCATGGTGTCGCTCCTTGGGTCGGGACGTCCCCATGCTGTCGGCGCGTCCTACGACGTGCACGTCGCAGCTCGGTACGTTCGGGCGGGGCCGAGCGGGGCCGGCCCTGGTGGGGCGGGCCGCGGTGTGCGGTCCCGCCCCATCTCTTGGGTCAGACGAGCTCCCACTCCTCGAGCCACTGCTGCATCTGGTCGATCTCGGCCTCCTGCGCGTCGATCACGAGCTGGGCGAGGCCGGCGACCTCCTCGTCCTGGCCCTCGGCGAGGACCTGCTCGGCCATGTCGATGGCGCCCTGGTGGTGTTCGATCATCGCCTCCATGAAGCGGCGGTCGAACTCGTCACCTTCGAGCTGGCGCAGCTCCTCCATCTCCCCTTCCTCCATCATCCCCATGTCGCCGTGGTCCATGTCGCCCATGTCGTCCATGGCCATGTCGTCGGCGTCCATGCGGTCGAGCATCCCGCGTAGGAGGGAGATCTCCTCGTCCTGAACGTCGATGATCTCGTTGGCGAGATCGATCGGTTCCTGACGTTCGGTGCGGCCCTCGACGAGTTCCGCCATCTCGATGGCGCCCTCGTGGTGCGGGATCATGCCTTGGACGAACTGGATGTCGGCCGCGTTGGCCTCGCCGTCAGCGGCGGCTTCGTCGTCAGGTTCTACGACGTCGGGGTCCTCGGCGGGCGGCTCGTCCATGGGCATGTCCATGGTGGGGTCGTCGCCTTGGCCGCAGGCGGCCAGGACGACCGAGAGCGCCGCGGCGGCGGCGATGGCCCGGAGTGGCTTGCGGGTGGTACGCACACTCGCTCCTTGGTGTCTTCGGTTCGGGAGTCGGCGAGCCCAGGGCGGTCACAGGTCGGCCTGTGCTCGAGATGATGAAGCCGCCGGTCCCCGACCGCGGGAGAGGTCGGGGACCGGGGTGGGCGCAGCAGGGGGAACCGCGCCTTGCTCCTACGATACCGTCGTAGTTGACGGGCAGCGAACCGTACATCGAGGAGGTGGACCGATGTCCCGTGGGGCCGGATGGCAGCGTCCGAACGATGCGCGAGGTCGCGGGTTGGCCACACCGTTTCGTCTGCTCGCGGCCCTACTGGGCGCCGGCCTGCTCTCGGCCGGCTGCAGCGAGACGGACGCGTCGATCGCCGACGCGGGTGATCCTGGGGTGGTGCACGTTCACGGGCTGGCCGTCGACCCCGATGATGCCACGGTCGTGCTGGCCGCCACCCACACGGGACTGTTCCGGGTGCAGGACGGGGCCGCGCAGCGGGTCGGCGAGGGATGGCACGACCTGATGGGTTTCACGGTCGCGCCCGACGGCACGTTCTACGCCAGTGGCCACCCGGACCTGCAGACCGAGGAGCTGCGCGACGCCGAGGGCGACCCGCACCTGGGGTTGGTGCGCTCGGACGACGGCGGCCAGACGTGGCAGCCCGTGTCGTTGCTGGGCGAGGTCGACTTCCACGCGCTGGCCTTGGCCGGCGGAACGCTCGTCGGCGCCGATGCCACCACCGGTCGGGTCCTGGCGAGCGATGACGGGGGTGAGAGTTGGCAGGAACGCGGCCGGATGCCGCTGGTCGCGCTGGCTGCACATCTGTCCGATGCGCAGCTGCTGGTGGGTTCGTCGGGCGATGAGCTGGTGCGCAGCGAGGACGGGGGGAGCACCTGGCGCCAACTGGCCGAGCTGGAGCCGGGTTACTTGACCGCGGACGGGACCGGCTTCGTGGTCGCCCAGGCGCAGGGCCAGGTCGCAGTCAGCGAGGACGGGCTCGACTGGCGGACCGTGGGCACGCTGCCGGGTCCGCCCGAAGCGCTGGCGAGCGGCCCCGCCGGTGCGCTGCTGGCCGCGGTGACCGATGTGGGGTTGCTGCGTTCGGACGACGGCGGGGGTTCGTGGCAGCTGGTCTACGACGCGAGCGGGGCGTGAGCGAACGGGAGCCAGCACGGTGAGCGAACTGCTGTTGCGTGCGTTCGAGTCGGCCGCACCCGGACCGCTGCTCGGGTTGCTGGTGGGCGCGCTGCTGGGGCTCTCGCCGTTGGCGTTGCCGAGCATCACCGCGGTGATGGCCACGGCGGGATCGCACACCGTCCCGGCTGGGCCGGGTCACCGCTCGCGCTCGCTGTTGGGCGTGGTCCCGGCCATCGTGGCGTTCACGGCGGGCCTCAACGGCGTGCTGGGGCTGGCGGGCTACGCGTTCGTGTCGGTCACGGTGCTGCTTGCCCGGGGAGCGGTGGCGATGTACATGGTGGCGGCGGCCATGCTTGTGGGCGGCGGTTTCCTGCTGACGCGGCGAGTCAGCGCCTGCGCGCGGCTGCGTTCGCTACCGCTGTCGCCCGGGGCCGCGTTCGTGTACGGGATCGGGTTCTCGGTGGGTGGGTGCCCGGGGTGCGGCCCGGTGGCGCTGGGCGTGGGCAGCGCGGCGGCGGCGCTCGGGGGCCCGCTCATCGGGCTGTTGACCCTGGTGGCGTTCCTGCTGGGGCACGCGGCGGTCCTGGTGGCAGCCGCGGCGCTGGGGCGCCGGTTGGCGTTCCCGGCCTCGGCGACGGCCTGGCTGCGCCTGGACCGGGTCGTTGGGGCCCTGCTGGTGCTGGCCGGCACCTACTACCTGTGGCAGGTCCTGTCCGGCGAGGTCACCACGTTGCTGCCAGGCGAGCCGGGCAGCGGTGTCCTGCCGTGATCCGGCGGTTCGCGGCCGTCGTGCTCCCCTCTATACTATGCCTTCGTAATACCAACCCGACGTCGTGAGGCAACATGCTCGTGCGCGCCCGGACGCCGGTCTCCGCCGCGGAGGGGATCGTGCTCGATGAGCGCCTCGAGCTGCGGGCTGACCGCCTGCTCGCTGGTGGCCAGGCGGTGCTGCGCGAGGTGGACGTAGCCGCCGGCTGCGGTGAGGTCATCGGCGTCGCCGGCCCCAACGGGGCCGGCAAGTCGACGCTGTTGCGGGCGCTGGCTGGCCTGCCCTGTGGCCAGGAGGTCTCGCGCGAGGTGCCGCGCCCGGTCGGCCGTTGTGGGGTCGCCCTGATCGGGCACGACCCGGCGCTGCACCCGCAGCTGACCCTCGCCGAGAACCTCGATCTGGCTGTGGCGCTCGCCGCCGGCACGCGCGGCTCGGTGCCTGACGCGTTGCGCCGCGTGGGGCTTCAGGCCGCAGCTGGACGCCCGGCGGGAGCATGCTCGGCGGGGATGCTGCGTCGTGCCGGTCTGGCCCGGGCGTGGGCGTGCCGGCCGGGGCTGTTGCTCCTCGACGAGCCGACCGCCGGTCTGGACGGCGCGTCGCGGACCCTGCCGGCCGACCTGGCCCGGGAGACAGCCCGTGCCGGCGGGATCGTGTTCGTGGCGACCCACGAGCGGCAGGCGTTCGAAGCGGTTGCCCACCGCTGGTTGCAGGTCGCCGGCGGCCGCGTGCGCGAGGAGCGACCGTGAGCGGGGGCCAGGTGGCGGCGCTGGTGCGAGCGGAACTGCGGCTGGAGACCCGGACCGGGGATGTGCTGCGTGGGGTCGCTCCCTACGCGGTGGCGGCGCTGGTGGTCCTGGCCTTGAGCGTCGATGCGGACACGAGGTTGCTGCGCCAGATCGGGCTGGGCGCCGGCGGGGCGGTGCTGCTGCTGTTCGGGGCCCAGTCGGCTGCGCGACGGGGGCTGCTCGACACCGACGCGGTGCGGACGTTGTGCGCGGTCAGCGGGGTGGCGCCTGGCACGGTCCTGCTGGCCCGGGTGGTGACGACGGCCGCCATGCTGTTCGCCCTGACCGCGGTGGTGGTGCCGGTCACCGTCGTGCTGTTCGACCTGACCCCGGTGGGCGGGTGGTGGCTGGCGGCCACGACGGTGCTGGCGCTGGTCGGGTTGGCCACGTTGACGGCGCTGGCGGCGACGCTGGTGGCGGCGACGAGCGTACGGGCGGTCGTAGCGCCGCTGCTGGTGGTCCCGCTGAGCGTCCCGCTGCTGCTGGCGGTGATCCAGATCCCCGCGACGGTGACCTACGGCAGCACGCCGCTGTCGTGGCTGCTGCTGGCCGCCCTGGTCGATCTCGTGCTGGTGACCAGCGCGGTGACGCTGGCTCCGTGGCTGGAAGGCGTTCGATGACCCGCTACCGCTCGACCGATCTCGTGGCGTTGGCGTTGCTCGGCGCCGGGTTCGTGGCGATCCTGCTCGCCCCCACCGACGGGCTGCAAGGAGTTCTGCAGCGGCTGATGTACGCCCACGTGCCCGCCGCCTGGTTGGCCTACCTGGCGTTCGCGCTGACGCTGATCGCCAGCATCGGGTGGCTGCGGACCCGCCACGACCGCTGGGATCACCTGGCGGTCGGGGCGGTCGAGGTCGGGGTGTTCTTCACGGGTCTGGCGCTGGTGCTGGGCTCGGTGTGGGGCAAGCCTGTGTGGGGGGTGTGGTGGACCTGGGACGCGCGGCTGGTGACCACCGCGCTGCTGTTCCTGGTGTACAGCGGCTACCTGGCGCTGCGACGCGGGATCGATGATCCGCGGGTGCGAGCCGACCGGGCGGCGGTGCTCGGCATCGTCGCGTTCGTGCAGGTCCCGATCGTGCACTTCAGCGTGGTGTGGTGGCGCACGCTGCACCAGCCACCGACGGTGCTGCGCCCGGGCGATCCGACCATGGATCACACGATGCTGGCGGTGCTGCTGCTCAACGTGGTGGCCTACTCGGCGGTGTTCGTGACCCTGCTGCGGCGCCGCATGGATCTGGCCCGCGGCGAACGGGCGCTCGAACAGGGCCGGCTGGCGCCGGACGCTCCGGTGGCCGGGGACGCGGTCGTGGCACCGCTGCCCGAAGGAGGCGAACGTGGCTGACCTGGCGTGGGTCGTGCTCGGTCTCACCATCGCCTACGGCGCGATGGCGGGCTACCTGGTCAGCCTCGAACTGCGGCGCCGGCGGCTCGAGCGCACGGAGGGACGCTGATGCGGCTGCGTCCGCTACTGCTGCCGCTGTCGGGCATCGTGGCGTTGGCGGTCGGGCTGGTGACCGTCGGCGACCTCAACGGCAACCTCGTCTACTACCTCACCCCCGACGAGGCGGTGGAACGCCGCGCCGAGTTCCCCGAGGACCGCCGCTTCCGGCTCGCCGGCGAGGTCGGTGGCGAGGAGGTCCGTCGCTCCGAGCACGGCGCGTCGTTCACGGTGGCCGGGAGCGACGTCGAGGTGGCGGTGGTCCACGCCGGGGTGGTCCCCCACCTGTTCCAGGCGGGGATCCCGGTGGTGGTGGAGGGGGCCTGGCGGGGCGAGGTGTTCCGCTCCGACACGATGCTGATCAAGCACGACGAGGAGTACTACCCGGCCGACGAGGCCGACGACGCGCTGGCGGGTCCGGCGGACAGCGGTACCGACCGTGCGGCAGGCCCGTGATCGGCCTGGTGGGCTCGAGCGGGCTGCTGACCGCGCTGGTCGGCGCCGTCGGTACCGCCGCGGTGGCGGGCGTGTCGGTGCGCCGTCCCCGGGCGCGTCGGCACCTGCGCACGGCCAGCAGGGTCATGGGGCTGGGTGCGGTGGTGGCGTTGGCGGCGTTGTGGACCGCGCTGCTGACCGACGACTTCTCGATCGCCTACACCGCCGGCAACCACGCCCGCGCGACCCCGCTGCTGTACACGGTCGCGACCGCCTGGGCGGGGCTGGAGGGCAGCCTGCTGGTGTGGTCGGGGGTGCTGGTCGGCTTCTGTGTGCTGCTGGTGCGGCAGGTCGGTCGCGACGATCCGCTCGGGCTGCTAGCGGTGGCGGTCACGGCCGCGATCACGGTGTTCTTCCTGGTGATGGTGGCGGTGGCGGCCGACCCGTTCGCGCCGGTCGACCCGGTGCCAGCCGATGGGCCGGGACCGAACCCGTTGCTGCAGAACCACGTGCTCATGGCGGTGCACCCGCCGCTGCTGTACCTGGGCTACATCGGCATGACGGTCCCGTTCGCGTTCGGTATCGGCGCGCTGATCCTCGGCCACGCCGGCCGCGAGTGGGTGGCGCGCACCCGCACCTGGACGCTCGTGGCCTGGACGTTCCTGACCGCCGGGATCCTGGTCGGCGCGCTGTGGTCCTACGAGGTGCTGGGGTGGGGCGGCTACTGGGCGTGGGATCCGGTCGAGAACGCCTCGCTGCTGCCGTGGCTGACCGCGACCGGGTTCCTGCACTCGGCGATCGTCCAAGAGCGACGCGGGCTGCTGCGCTCCTGGAACGTGGTGCTGGTACTGCTGACGTTCGTGCTGACGATCCTGGGCACCTTCATCACCCGGTCGGGGGTGGTCGCCTCGGTGCACAGCTTCACCCAGTCGGCCGTGGGGCCGTGGCTGCTCGGGCTGCTGATCGGCGTGTCGCTGATCGGGCTGGGGCTGTACGCGTGGCGGGCCTCGGACCTGGACACCGGGGTACGGCTGGATCACGCGCTCAGCCGTGAGGGCGCGTTCCTGGTCAACAACCTGCTGCTGACCTTCCTGGCCGGTCTGGTGCTGTTGGGCACCATGTACCCGGTACTGGTGGAGGCGTTCACCGGTGCGCAGGTGTCGGTCGGGCGACCGTTCTTCGACCGGTTCGCGGTGCCGGTGGGGCTGGTGCTGCTGGCGGCCATGGGGGTCGGGCCGCTGCTGCCCTACCGCACCAGCCGTCCCGGTCAGGTATGGAGGCGGGTGCGTCCGGCCCTGACGGCCGGGGCGGCCGCGGCCGCGGCGCTGCTGGCGCTCGGGGTGCGCCACCCCTGGGTGGTGCTGACCGCGGGCGCAGCCGGGTTCGTGCTGGCGTCGCTGGTGGTCGACAGCGCCCGTCGGCGCCGCCGTGAGCGCGGCGGTGCGCGGGCGTCGCTGGCGGCGCGGCTGGGCTGGTGGGGCGGACAGGTCGCGCACGCCGGGGTCGCGGTCATCGCGGTCGCCATCGCGGTCACCGGAGGGCTTGCCACCTCCGAGACGGTCACGCTCGAGGTGGGTGACACCGCGGTCGCACACGGCTACGAGCTGCGGTTCGAAGGGCTGGTCGAGCGGGATGAACCGAACCGGATCGTGCGCGAGGCACCGGTCACCATCGTGCGAGACGGGCGGGAGCTCGGCACCTACGGGCCGAGCCTGAACGAGTTCCGCAACCAGCCGGCCGCGATCGGGACCCCCTCGGTGCGTACCCGTCCGACCGAGGACCTCTACCTGGCGCTGCGTGACCTGCAGCCCGAGCGGATCGTGCTGGAGGTGATCCGTTTCCCGTTCATGTGGCTGCTGTGGGCCGGGTCGGCGCTGCTGCTGGCGGGAGGTGCGGTCGCGGTGGCCGGCCGGGTGGTGGCCCGTCGGGTCTCCGCCGCCGCCGTGCGGACTGCCGAGGAGGTGAACGTCGGTGGGTGAGCGTGTGCGTGCCTTGCTGCCAGAGCTACTGCTGGCGGTGCTGGTCACGGCCGTCGTCGCGACCTTGCTGGTGGGGGCACGCCCGACGCCGGACCGGGCCGAGCAGCTGGCGGCGGGGCTGCGTTGCCCGGTCTGCCAGAGCGAGTCGGTGGCCGACTCGCGGTCGGAGACGGCGCTGGCGATGCGCGCTCGGATCGATGAGCTGGTGGCGCAGGGCTGGTCGGACGAGCGGATCGTGGGTCACTTCGTGGCTCGCTACGGCGACTGGATCGTGCTCGACCCGCCGTTCGACGCGCGCTCGGCGGCGT
>JAGXST010000339.1 GCA_018335555.1 Actinomycetota bacterium
CCCGCCGCGGCCGGCAACGAGACGGCGCGGCGGACGTCCTCCTCGTGGCAGGTCAGGTCGAACAGGCGCAGCCGCAGGCCCCGCCGGCCCGGCATCGGCCCCAGCGGCGTGGTCATCTCGCCGTCGAGAGCGTCGGCCTGCAGCCGGTCGAGCCAGGCGCGCCGGCGTACGAACGTGACCTCGGCCTCCTCGCGCAGGAACTCGGCGGTGACGGCGCGGCGCGCCTCGACGTCCCGCTCGACCAGGCGAGCGAAGTCCGAGCGCAGGTAGGGCCGCTCGGGAACGTCGACCTCGGCGGGCGGATGGCCGAGCATCAGTCGTTCGGTACCGATGCAGTGGGCGAGCTGGTCGTGGACGTCCCAACCGGGGCAGCCCGTCGGGGTCGCCCAGCCCGCGTCGTCGAGATCGGCGGTCGCGGCCAGCAGACCGTCGTAGACCGCGGCGTGTGCCGCGACGAGTTGCTGCAGGTCCTGCGTCGTCATGCCGCATCTCTCCCGCTCCACCCGCCCGGCGAACGCTACCCTCACCCTCCAGCGAGACGGCGTTTTCCATGACCGCCGCGCCCAGGAGAGAGACACGATGAGCCAGGCAATGACGCCCCCGCCGCCGCCGGGCAGCGCCGTCCGCGGCGCCCCGATCGCCCAACAGCCGGTCGACGTCCGCACCGCGTACATGCGGGGCGTCTACACCAACCTCGTGCTCGGCGTGCTCGCCTTCATCGGCATCGAGTACGTGCTGCTCAGCGACACGCTCTTCGCCGTACCGCCGGCCGTCCGGATCGCGGACCTCGTCCTCGGCACCAGCTGGCTGCTGATCCTCGGCGGGTTCATGCTCGTGTCGTGGATGGCCAGCCGCCTCGCCACGCACGCCCGAACGCCGGCCCAGCAGTGGGCCGGTTACGGCCTGCTCGTGTTCGCCAACGCGTTGCTGTTCGCCACGCCCCTCGCCATCGCGACCTACGGCGAGGCGTTCTACCGCACGAACACGATCGGCACGGCGGCGCTGCTGACCGTGGTCGCCTTCCTCGGGCTGTCGTTCATCGCGGTGCGAAGCTCGAAGGACTTCAGCTTCCTCGGCAGCCTGCTCAAGTGGGGCGGCATCCTCGCGCTGGTCGCGATCGTGGCGGCGGTGCTGACCGGCACCGTGCTCGGCACACTGTTCATCGTGGCGATGATCGGGTTCGCCGGTGCGGCGATCCTCTACGACACGCAGAAGGTCTACCGCCACTACCCGCCGGGGACCGAGGTCATCGCCGCGATGCAGCTGTTCAGCTCGATCGCGCTGATGTTCTGGTACATCCTGCAGTTGCTGATGCGCCGCTGAGTCACGCCGTGCTGGTCGAGCTGTAGCCGAACAGCCCGGTCGTGGCCGAGGCCATCCGCGACAGCATCGACCAGCCCGGCAGCCAGTTCCACAGCGAGCTGGCGATGGCCTGGGTCTTGAGTTCGATTTTGTAGTCCCAGGTCAGCCCGACGCCGGCCACGGCGGTCGTCGACGCTGTCGACAGGGTGACCGTGCCCTCGGCGAACCTGAACGTGAAGGCGAACCGGCCGCCGGTGCCGGCGGCGAAACCGACCGAGCCCTTCGCCGCGATCAGCTCGGTGTCGCCGCACTTGATGGCGACATTGCCGCCGGTCGACACCGTCGTGCCCTCGAAGTACGACAGGTCCACCTCGACGTGCTCGAGGTCGATCTCGCCCTTGCCCTTGATTCGTACGCCCTCGAAGCCCTCGAGCGTGCCGGTGCCCGTGAACGTCGTGCCGAGGATGTCGTAGGTGAACGGCTCGGTCGATGCCTCGCCGCTGGTGCCGTCGGACCACTCGAACTCGGCCGCGCCCTTGAACCCCTCGAGGGAGGCGTTGATCGCGCCCTTGGCGGTCAGGTCGCCACCGGCGAGGCGGGTCGCGAGTTCCTTCTCGACCAGCGTGATCTCGATGTCGGGCGCGACCATCTCCGCGAAGGTCTTCGGGTCGGCTTCGACCTCGGCCGGGCCGTCCTCGGCGTCGTCGCTGTCGCCCTCCCAGCCGAGCCCGACCTTGTCGAGCCCCCACCCGAGCCAGGTCTCGCTGCCGAACCAGCCGTGCTTGGCGTCGTGCTCGCTCTGTTTCTCCTCGGCCCGGCGCTTGTTGCCGGCCTTGATGCGCGAGCGGATCTCCTCCTGGCTCAACGGCTGGCCGCTCTCGGCCGCGGCGGACACGGCGCCGTTGCCCGCCTTGGACTGCATGTCGAGAACGGCAGCCTGCGGCGCGCTGGGCGGGCTCGATCCCCCGGACCCGCCGGTCGGTCGGGCGCCGGACCGGCCCTTGCCCCGCTTCTTCTGCTTGCCCCTGGGCATGTGGCCCTCGCCTGTCGTTCGCGGCGCCGCGGACCGTAGCCGCGACGGCCCGGCGGGGTGGGCGTTCCGGCAGGCATTCAGTGACCGCTCAGCGTGTCCGGCTGCGGATGCGCGCGAAGGCGAGCGGCCCGTCACCCGCGAGGCGGGCCACCTGGGCCAGGTACAGCTCGGCGCATGCCAGCGCGTCGGTCAGGGCATCGTGCGCGCGGTAGCGGGGCAACCCGAAGCGTTCGCGGGCGGCCTGCAACCGCAGTTCCTCCGGTTCCGGCGGGTGCCACCGTCCGCCGAGCACGCGCCGCTGCAGCCGCAGCGTGTCCGCCACCGTGAACCTCGGCGTTGGGCGATGGTAGGCGTCGTGCAGTTCGGCGGCGAGCCCGACCGACAACCCGCCGGCGGCCAGTGCGTGGACCCGGGCGACCTGCACCACCGACCCCACGCCGCCGGCCTTCAGGTCGAGCCGGTCGCGGTGCATGCCCTCCTTCTCGAGCACCAGCCCCCGGAAGAACCCGATCGGTGGTCGTTGCGCAACCGCCTGCTTCGCGAGGTAGGCGAGCAGCAACCCGGCCTGGCGGGTCTCGGCGAGCACCTGCTCGCGCAGTCCGGCGACCAGGTCCGCGTCGCCGTGGAGCGGGCGCATGTCGTAGAAGATCCCGGCGTTGAGGACCGCGTCCGGTTCGGGCGTGCGTGCCCACGCGGAGAAGTAGGACCGCCACGTGTCGACGGGAACCCGCCAACGCGGGTTGCTGGCCATGACCTCGCCGGGGCACGGCCGATAGCCGCAGGCGGCCAGGCCGTCGCGCACGCGTGTCGCCAGGGCGGCGAACCACTCGTCGGACTCGGCTCCGGCGGCGGGGTCCAGGATCAGCGCGTTGTCCTGGTCGCTGGCCAGGCCCTGCTCCTTGCGGGCCTGCGTGCCGAGCACGACCCAGCAGTAGGGCGTGGGCGCGGGCCCGAGTTCGCGTTCGGCGAGGGCGAGCAGACGCCGTTCGATCGCGTCGCCGAGCGCCGTGACCGCCCGACCCATGTCGTTGGCGGTGGCGTCCTCGGCGACCAGTTGTTCGAGCACCCGGCCGATCCGCGAGCTGACCCGGGCCAGTGTCGCGACGTCAGGGGCCGCGGTGATCTCGGCCACGAGGTGGACCGGGTTGTCGTACTGCAGCCGCAGCAGGTCGGAGCTGGTGACGAGTCCCACCAGGCGTCCGCCGCCGTCCACGACCGGGAGGTGTGGATGTTGCGCCCGACCATCTCCATCAGCACAGCACCTCGAAGGCGAGGGCGGTGGCCCGCGCGGTCGCGGGCTCCGTGGTCATGACCGACGAGACCGGGTCGTTCGGGTCGCGGTTCGCGGCCAGCACGCGGGTGCGCAGGTCCCGGTCGGTCAGGATGCCGACCAGCCGATCGGTGACCGGCGGCCGACGGACGAGGTTGCTCGTGACGGTCTTGAGCACCGCCTCACCGCGGCCCGATACCTGCAGGCTGCCGACGGCGCGGCGCAGGCGGCTGACGTGGGCCTGCGAGTAGAACTCGGCGAACACCGGGGAGGTCCGGCGGAGGCCGTCGAACTCCGCGCCGGGCATCACCAGCAGCAGGCTGTCCTCGATCGCGGTGAAGTCGTACCTCGACGGCTGGCCGGTCAGCAGCGTCGACATGGCGAAGCTGGTGCCCGGGTCGCTGCGCTCGACGAGATTGCCCTCGGCGTCGGCGATGTCGACCGCACCGGAGCGCAGCACGTACATGACGTCGTTGTGGTCGCCGACCGAGAGGATGCGCGTGCCCCGCCGGACATAGCGCACCGTCAGTCGAAGCGGCAGCGCATCCAGGACGTCCGGGGACAGCTCGTCGAAGGGCGCATGGGCGGCGAGGAGTCGCGGACCTCCGCGAGTTCGACCTCCACCGCCCAGGGCCTTTCGTGCGTGATGCACCCAGGCTAGATCACGCGCGGTTCACGACAGGCTGGACTTGGAGATCGCCTGGAGGAACTGCTCGTTGCTCTTGGTCGCCTTGAGCTTCTCGATGAGCAGGTGCAGCGCCGCCTCGGTGTCCATCGACGACAGCAGCCGACGCAGCTTCCAGATGGTCTCGATCTGGTCCTCGGGCAGCAGCAGGTCCTCACGTCGTGTGCCCGACGCCTGGATGTCGACGGCGGGGAACACCCGCTTCTGCTCCATGCGACGATCGAGCCGCAGCTCCATGTTGCCGGTGCCCTTGAACTCCTCGAAGATCACCTCGTCCATCTTCGAACCGGTCTCGATCAGCGCCGTGGCGATGATCGTGAGGCTGCCGCCCCCTTCGATGTTGCGGGCCGCGCCGAAGAACCGCTTGGGCGGGTACAGGGCGGCCGAGTCGATACCGCCGGAGAGGACGCGCCCCGACGCCGGGGCCGCGAGGTTGTAGGCCCGGCCCAGGCGCGTGATCGAGTCGAGCAGGACGACCACGTCACGCCCGGCTTCGACCAGGCGCTTCGCGCGCTCGATGGCGAGTTCGGCTACCTGGGTGTGGTCCTCGGCGGGACGATCGAACGTCGAGGAGATGACCTCGCCGCCGGTCGATCGCTCGAAGTCGGTGACCTCCTCGGGCCGCTCGTCGACGAGGACGACCATCAGGTGCACGTCGGGATCGTTGGCCTCGATGGCCGCGGCGAGTTGCTTGAGGATGGTGGTCTTGCCGGCCTTCGGCGGCGACACGATCAGGCCCCGCTGGCCGCGACCGATCGGTGCCATCATGTCCACGATGCGCATCGAGATCGGGGAGTTCTCGTCGACCTCGAGGCGCAGCCGCTCGTCGGGGAACAGCGGGGTCAGGTCCTTGAACTCGACCCGCTTGCGGGGCTGCGAGCCCTCGTCGACCGACTCGCCCTCGATCGTGTCCACCCGGGCGAGCGCCGGGAACTTGTCGTTGTTCTTGTTGCGGCGGATCGGTCCCGCCACGCGGTCACCGCGCCGGAGGTCGAAGCGGCGTACGAAGGACTGGCTGACGTAGACGTCGCGGCTGCCCGACAGGTATCCGGTGCAGCGCAGGAAGCCGTAGCCCTCGGGCAGCAGGTCGAGCACGCCCTCGCGGACCTCGGCGTCGTCGAAGTTGTCCTGGCTGGGGCCGCGGCCCTTCCGCCGACGGTCACGCTTCCCACGTCCGCGGTCGTCGTCACCGTCGTCGTCGCGCTGGCGGTCGTCACCGGCCTGACGGTCGCCATCACGTTGGCGATCGTCGCGCGGACGGTCACTGCGGCCCTCGTCGTCGCGTCCCGCGGGGTCGCGGTCGTCGCGCGCACCGTCACCCGTGCGGGCACGGAAGGGCCGGTCGTCGGGTCGCTGACGGGCGCGCACCCGGCCGCCGGACTCGCTGACGGTCTCGTCGGCCGCCAACTCGGGCTGCGACGGCGAGTCATCGGTGTCGCGTGCGGCGGCACCGTTGCCCGACCCGGCATCGGTACCGGATCCGGCATCGATGATCAGGTCGACGAGGTCGGCCTTCTTCATGCGCTGGGTGCCCTTGAGCTCCAGCGCCGAGGCGATCTGACGCAACTCGGCGAGCGACTTGCGCTCAAGCGTCGAGCGGTCCATGTGATTCTCCGTGTCATGCGACGCATGGCGACGCGGCGGAGCCGTCGTCGGACGAACCGTCGCGCGGTGGGTCAGCCCTGCGCCTGGAGGTAGGCGTCCCAGTCGGCCAGGAAGCGCTCGAGCCCGGCGTCGGTCAGTGGGTGCTTGATCATCTGATGGAAGACCTTGGCCGGCAGGGTCGCGATGTCGGCGCCCGCCATGGCGGCCTGCGCGACGTGCTGGGGGCTGCGCAACGAAGCGGCCAGGACCTCGGTCTCGTAGCCCTGGATGCGGAAGATCTCGCAGATCTCGTTGAGCAGTGCGATGCCGTCGTTGGCGAGATCGTCCATGCGTCCCAGGAACGGCGAGACGTAGGTCGCACCCGCCTTGGCAGCCAGGATCGCCTGTGTGGCCGAGAAGCACAGCGTCACGTTGGTCTTGACACCCTCGCTGGACAACTGCGAACAGGCGGCCAGACCCTCGGGAATCAGTGGCAGCTTGATGACGACATTATCGGCGATGGCGGCCAGCTTGCGGGCCTCGTCGAGCATGCCCTGCGTGTCGGTGGAGACCACCTCGGCACTGACGTCACCGGTGACCTCGGCGCAGATGTCCTTGATCATCGACGCGAAGTCCTTGCCCTCCTTCGCGGCCAGTGTCGGGTTGGTCGTCACGCCGTCGAGGACGCCCCAGCGGTTGATCTCGCTGATCTCGTCGAGGTTGGCGGTGTCGAGGAACAGCTTCACGGTGCGCTCCCGGGAGTGTGTCGGAGGCCTCGAGTGATCCCGTTCTCCACGGGACGGACCCACCGATGGCGCCGCACGACGGCGGCGGATGCAAGGACGCTCGCCCGCACGTACAGCGCAGCAGACCGAAGCTGGAAGAATCGACCCGCGACCGATCGGCGCGGCGAGAGCCGGCATCATATCCATTGACGTGGACACTGCGCGCAGGTACCGGCGACGCCGGAGAACGCGCAGGCACCGTCCACGCAGGCGAGCGCACCACTGAGGTCGACGCGCGCCCAGGCGACGACGAAGTCGTGGGCCGCCGCGATGCGGTCGATCTCGTCGGCCACACCCGACATCGCACCGTCGACCATGGCCGCCGCGCTGGGTCCTGCCCCGGACAACCAGGCATGGATCCCGAGCGCGCGCAGTTCGGTCACGACGGCGGCGGTTGCGGTCATGACCTGCAGGCGTGCGGGCTCGTGCAGGCGGTCCCCGGCTGCGGCAGGATCGACCGGCCAGGCGCCGAGCAGCCCGCCGAGCACGTGACCGGCCCGGCCGGCCTGCACCGTCACCTCGCGCCGCGGCAGCGCCTGCGGCAGCACCGTCCGGGCTGCGGTCGTCGCCTGGCGGGTGGTCGGGATCAGGGCGAGGGGCCGCAGGTGCGGGGCCGGATTCCGGCGCCGGATGACGAGCCGACCGTCGTCGGCCGTGGTGCAGGCCGCGAGTCCGCCGAGCACGGCGGGGGCAACGTTGTCCGGGTGACCCTCGAGGCGGTCGGCGAGCGCGACGAGGTCGAGGTCGCCGACCGTGACCCCGGTCAGCGCCCGGCCCATCACGAGCCCGGCGACGATGGCGGCGGAGGAGGAACCGAGGCCGCGCTCGAGCGGGATGTGGTTGACCACCTCGAGGCCGACGTCGGGCGTCGGGACGTCGTGGTGGTCGCAGAAGGCCACGATGCTGCGCCAGACGAGGTTGCCGTCGCCGGTGTCGACCTCGTCCTGGCCGTCGCCGCGGAACCGGACGCGGTCGTGGCCGAGCGGTGCGGTGGTCGAGCGGACCACGAGGTAACGGTCGAGCGCGAGCCCGAACGCGTCGAAGCCCGGCCCGAGGTTCGCCGACGTCGCCGGAACCCGGACGGTGACGTGCTGCTCGGTCACGGCAACCTCGGCTCGGCCCGGGAAACGGTGGCGAACCCTACCTTCGCGCGGCCACCCGATCGCGCGTCGCCAACACCGACGCGGCATCGGCGACGTCCTGTTCGGACAGCAACACCAGGTCGGCCGCCGGACCGAGCGGGACGTAGCTGTCGTGCGCTCGCACGCTGGCGACCGGGCCGACGTACCCGTGTTCGACGAGGTCGGCGACCACCGCGTCCGCGATGCCGCCGCCGGTGCGGCGACACTCGTCCACGATCAGCACCCGGCCACACTCGGCCGCATGTGCTCGCACTGCTTCGGTCGGCAGCGGGTTGAGCCAACGAAGGTCGAGCACGCGTGCACCGATACCGCGCTCCGCCAGTACCCGGCCGGCCCGCAGCGACATGCGCACACCGTTTCCGTAGGTCACGATCAACAGGTCCGTGGCGTCGGGTCGGTGCACGCCGGCCTCGCCGGGCAGCAGCACGTCGCCCGGCGGCGGGTAGTCCGACAGCCAACCGCCGTCACCGGGCTCGTGCAGATCGCGTTCGTGGTAGAGCGCGATCGGTTCGAGGAACACACTGACCCGTCCGTCGACGTTGGCCATCGCGACGCAGCCACGCAGCATCCGGACGGCGTCGTCGCCGCGGCTCGGGACCGCGAGGAGCAGCCCCGGAATGTCACGGAGAGCACCGACCGCGTTGTCGTTGTGGAAGTGGCCGCCAAACCCCTTCTGGTAGGCCAGACCGGCCACACGCACCACCATCGGCGTGCGGTAACGGCCGGCCGAGAAGAACTGGGTCGAGGCGGCCTCTCCGCGCAACTGGTCGAGCGCGTTGTGCAGGTAGGCGAGGTACTGGATCTCGGGGATCGGGGTCAGGCCGAGCAGGCCGAGTCCCTGCGCCAGGCCCAGGATCGCGGTCTCGTCGAGCAGTGTGTCGAACACCCGGCCGGTCCCGAACGTCGTCTGCAACCCGGCCGTCACCCCGTAGACCCCTCCCTTGCGGCCCACGTCCTCGCCGAACACGACCGCGCCCGG
>JAGXST010000340.1 GCA_018335555.1 Actinomycetota bacterium
CATGGACACGCGGGTCCTGGCGATCGTCGGTCCGACCGCCGGCGGGAAGTCGAGCCTGGCCCTCGACGTCGCGCGGGCGCGGATCGCCGCCGGTCGCCCGACCGAGTTGGTGGCCGTGGATGCTTTCACGCTCTACCGCGGGATGGACGTCGGGACGGCCAAGCCGAGCGTCGAGGACCGCGCCGAGGTGCCCCACCACGGTCTCGACCTTTGCGAGCCGTCGCAGGAGGTGACCGTCGCCTGGTTCCAGGACCACCTCCGCGCGGTCATCGCAGACGTCACGGCGCGCGGCGTGACCCCGCTGCTGGTCGGCGGTTCCGGACTGTATTTCCGGGCGGTCGTCGACGACCTGCGGTTCCCGCCGACCGACGCGGCCGTCCGCGCCCGGCTCGAAACCCAGTGGCGGGAACGTCCGGTCGAGGCGCACGCCAGGTTGGCCGAACTCGACCCCGACGCCGCGGGGCGCATCGAGCCCGAGAACGTCCGCCGCACCGTCCGGGCGCTCGAGGTGATCGAGCTGACGGGGGAGCGGTTCTCGGCTTTCGCCGGCGCGTGGCGCGCCTACGAGTCGGTCTATCCCGGCCTGCAGGTCGCCTACCTCGAGCCACCGGCCGAGGCGCTGCGGGCCCGTATCGTGGCACGCTCGCGCGCCATGGTCGCCGACGGCCTCCTCGACGAGGTCACGGCACTGCGCGACGAGCCCGGCCTGTCGGTGACGGCGGCCAGGGCGATCGGGTACGCCGAGGCGGCCGCGGTGCTCGACGGCGAGGCGCCGCTCGACGGGCTGGCGGACGCGATCGCGAAGCGGACCTGGAACTACGCCAAGCGCCAACGAAGCTGGTTCCGAGCCGACCCCCGCTGCACCCCGACCGAACCCGCCACCGTCCTCACCACCTGGATCAGCGCCTGACGACGGGTCAATCGGCCGGGGTGAGGACCAGGGTGTTCTCGGCGGCCGCCTCGACGGCCTGCGCACCGAACGGCAGCGGGATCATCTGGCCGTCGCGCCACAGTTCGGCCTGGTCGGTGTAGTGACCGTGGAACGGCCGCCCCGACTGCCCGGTCAGGTGGATCCACCGGCCCGCGTCCATGTCGGAGGCGTCGACGAGGTAGCGCATCGACGGGACCCAGTTCACCTCGTAGCCCTCGGCGGCGTTCCAGCCGTTGGCGTTGACGATGCCGCTGCCACCCGACACTTCCAGCGGGCCGCGGTTGAACAGTGCCTCGACCGGCCCGATGCCCGACGTGCCGAAGGTCGCGTGGGTCAGCGTCAGCGTGTGCATCTCTCCCCAGCGCCAGTCGGCGGGATCGTCCCCGAAGCGGTCCACCACCTCGGCGTGTGCGTCGGCGAGCGCGGCCGCGAGCACCACGTCGCGGGTCTCGACCTCGTCGGTGTGGCGGTCGTCCCACCAGGCCGCGTCCGGTTCGTCGAGCAGGTCGCGGACCAGTTCCCACCAGTCCGAACCGCCCGACGGCAGCGCCCATTCGGGCAACTCGTCGTGGAAGATCCGCTGGAGCGCGTGGCGCCAGAAGGCGTTGAAGATCGCGCCACCGGCGCTGTCGGCATGGTCCTGCAGGTCCCAGTCGCGCAGCACCTGTTGTGCCTGCTCGACGTCCTCGTCGACCGCGAGGTCGACGAGATGGGGGACCAGTACCTCGGCGTTGGTGTTGTGGTTGTCCATCTGCACCGCGAGCAGGTCGTCGAGCGTCAGCCCGTCCCGGTCACCGAGCAGGTCGTGGATGCGCTGGGCGCGGTGGCCCATGTCGTTGTCGCGACTGAAGAAGGGCTCGACACCCTCGGGCAGCAGCGGCTGGTTGGCGGTGACGATCAGGCCGTCGGCCGGGTCGATCGTGAACGGCAACTCCTCGAAGTCGAGGAAGCGCTCCCAGGTGTGTTCGCCGGTCCAGCCGGGCACCGGTTCCGTACCGTCGCTGGCGGGGCTGCGGACCGGGATCCTGCCCGGCGCCTGGTAGCCGATGTGGCCGTCGACGTCGACGTAGACCAGGTTCTGGGCGGGCACCTCGAACAGCGATGCGGCGGCGCGGAACTCGTCGAAGGTCGCGGCTTGCATGAACCCGGCCACCGCGTCCATGGTCCGGCCCGGGTCCAACGCGGTCCAGCGCAGTGCGACCGCGAACTCGACGTCGTCTTCGCTCCCGGCGCCCACCGATCCGGCCTCCACCTCGTCCTCGTTGCCGTGGGCACCGATCGGGCCGTGCGCGATCTGGCGGCCGGCCTCGGACACGTCGCTGAACAGCGGTCCGTTGCGGGTCGCGCGGATGGTCAGCGCCACCTCGTCGCCACCCGCGACCTGCAGGGAGTCCTCGATGATCTCGAGGTCCTGCCAGCCGTCCTCGGTGAGGTACTGCTCGCCGCGGACCTGCTCGACGTAGAGGTCGGCGACGTCGGGGCCGAGGTTGGTGAAGCCCCAGGCGACATCGGCGTTCTGGCCGATCACGATGCCTGGGACGCCCGCGAACGAGAAACCCGCGACGTGGAACGGGCAGTCCTCGGTGACCTCCGCGCAACGCAGGCCGACCTGGTACCACAGCGACGGTTGGCCGGCCCCGAGGTGGGGGTCGTTGGCCAGCAGCGCCCCGCCGGTCGCGGACCGCTCCGGCGCGACGACCCACGAGTTGGAGCCGATGCCCTCGTCGGCACCGTTGGCCAGCAGTCGTGGTGCGGCCAGCAGCGCCCGCTGGGCCCGCTCGAGTGCGGCGTCGAAGGCGGCACCCTCGGCGTCCTCGGTGGCGTCGCCGGCGGCTGCGGCGTAGGCCTCACCCGCTTCGAGGTCGGACGCGTCGAGGATGGTCTCGTGGCGGTCGTAGGGGAACTCGGGGAACAGGTCGCGCCAGTCGCGACCCTCGCCGAGGTCGACGGTCTGCAGGCGGCCACGCAGCAACTCGTCCTCGAGGTTGGAGCGCAGGTCCCATGCCATGGCCTTGAGCCACGCGACCGAGTCCAGCGGGGTCCAGGGCTCGGGCGCGTACCCGCGCGCGCCGGCGACCGGCAGCAGGCCGTGCTCGAGCGAGAGCGCGCTGCCGCGCTTGTCGCCGACCCAGGCGTTGACGCCCTCGGCGTAGGCCTCGAGCATCGTGATGGTCTGCTCGTCGAGCAGGTCGAGTTCTGCCTCGGCGACCCGCCGCCAGCCGAGCGTGCGAACGAACGCGTCGGTCTCGACCTGGCTGTTGCCGAACAACTCGGCGATGCGGCCGGCGGTCACATGCCGGCGGAAGTCCATCTCCCAGTAGCGGTCCTGGGCGTGGACGAACCCCTGTGCGCGGAACAGGTCGGTCGCGGTCTCCGCCACGATCGTGGGCACGCCGTAGGCGTCGCGGTGCACGGTGACCTCGGCCTGCAGCCCCGGCACGGCCAGCTCACCGGCGACGTCGGGAAACGACCGTCGGACCATGAGCATGCCGGTGACGCTGCCGGCCACCAACAGCCCAACGAGCAGCACGGCCAGCCCCACCACGATCCGCTTGAACCACCGCACCTGGTGCCCTTCGTACGCAGGCAGGACGGCGCCGCCTCGGCACATCCCGCGGCTGTCCCCTGCCGAACCGATGGCGCAGTCAAGCAGGACCGCTGTCCACGACGGGTAACGAGAGGGGTGTCGATGTCAGAACGTGCGCGTACCCTCGCCTCATGGAGTTCACCAAGGCCCACGGCACCGCGAACGACTTCGTCGTCCTCGCCGATCCGCACGACCACCTCGAGGTGTCCGCACACCTCGTGCGTGCCCTGTGCGATCGCCGGCGCGGCATCGGCGCCGACGGCGTCATCCGCATCGGCAGCGACCTGTTCATGGACTATCGGAATGCGGACGGTTCGATCGTCGAGATGTGTGGCAACGGGGTGCGGGTCACGGCCAAGTACGCGGTCGACCACGGCCTGGTGACCCCGGGTGACGACGGCACGGTCGTGATCGGGACCCGGGCAGGCCCGAAGCCGGTCCGCGTCGTGGGGCGCAACGACGACGGCACGGTCGCCGAGGTCGAGGTGGACATGGGGCCACCGATCTTCGCGCCGGCCGAGGTCCCGTTCGAACCGGCGGCCGACGCAGCCGACGGGCTCGTGCACACCGTGACCGTCGACGGCCACGACCTCGACGTCGCCGTGGTGTCCATGGGCAACCCGCACGCGGTCACGCGGGTCGACGACGTCGGCACCGCCCCGGTGACCACGCTCGGCCCGATGGTCGAGACCCACGCCGCCTTCCCGGCCAAGACCAACGTCGAGTTCGCCCAGGTCGTCGACCGCGGTCGCGTGCGGCTGCGCGTCTGGGAACGCGGCGTCGGCGAGACCGCTGCCTGCGGTACGGGAGCCTGTGCCGCCGTCGTGGCCCTGCACCGTGCCGGCGACGTCGACGACGAGGTGGCGGTCGACCTACCCGGCGGCACGCTGACGGTGCGCTGGCGACCCGGCGGATCGGTGATCATGACCGGACAGGCCGTCGAGGTCGGTCACGGCACCCTGGACGAGGCCTGGCTGCGCGCCGCGCAGGCCGGCCGAATGGAGACGGCACCCTGAGTTCCGACGACACCACTCCGCACGACGCACGCGACGACCTCGGCGACGGCCTCGGTGATGACGTCGTCGACGGCTTCGGCATCGACGACGAGCCCTCCGCGGACGACCTGCGCCTGTCCGACGGCACCTACCTCAGCGACGAGCAACTCTCGCGCGCCGAGGAACGTCGTCGTCGCCGCGACGTCATCGAGGAGGGCGCGCCGCGCGAGGGCGTCGACATCATCCGGCGCGTCGAGGCGGCCGTGATCGTCGGCGTGCAGTTGCCCGGCCGGACCTCGGCCGACATCGACGCCTCCCTGGACGAACTCGAGGCCCTGCTCGACACCGCGGGCGCCGAGGTGGTCGAACGCGTCGTCCAACGGCTCGACAGCCCACAGTCGGGCACCTACATCGGGGCCGGCAAGGTGGCCGAGTTGCGCGAACTCGTGGCGGTGCTCGGCGCCGACGCGGTCGTGTTCGACGACGAGCTGACCCCGGCGCAGCAGCGCACGCTGGAGGAGAAGATCAAGCAGAAGGTGCTCGACCGCACCATCGTCATCCTCGACATCTTCGCGCAGCACGCCAGCTCCCGCGAGGGCAAGGCCCAGGTCGAACTCGCCCAGCTGTCCTATCTCCTGCCGCGCCTACGTGGCTGGGGTACCGCGCTGTCGCGACAGGCCGGTGGTCGGACCGCAGGTGGTGCCGGCATCGGTGGCCGTGGTCCTGGTGAGACCCAGCTCGAGGTGGACCGCCGTCGCATCATGCGCCGGATGTCGAAGCTGCGCCGCGACCTCAAGGACTTCGCCCGTGTCCGCGAGACCAAGTCGGCCGAACGCGACCGCAACCGGGTCCAGGTCGCCGCGCTGGTCGGCTACACCAACGCCGGGAAGTCCTCGCTGCTCAACGCGCTGACCGGTGCGGACGTGCTGGTCGAGAACCGCCTGTTCGCGACGCTGGACGCCACCGTGCGGCGGTTGCCGCTCGAGGACGGCCGCGACGTGGTGATGACCGACACGGTCGGGTTCGTGCGCAAGCTGCCGCACGGGCTGGTCGAGGCGTTCAAATCCACCCTCGAGCAGTCGGCCAGCGCCGACCTGCTGGTCCACGTCGTCGATGCGTCCCACCCCGAGGCCGAGGCCCACGTCGTCGCGGTGCACGAGGTGCTCGAGGAGATCGGTGCGGACGCCGTCCCCGAACAGATCGTGCTCAACAAGATCGACCGGGCCGACCCGGCCACCGTCGAGGCGCTCGTCCGCCGCATCCAGGTCGAACTCGACGCCGACCCGGTGCTGGTGTCGGCGCACACCGGCGCAGGGCTCGAGGAACTCATCGAGCGCATCCGCGTGCGCATCCCCGGCCAGCGCCTGCGCGTGACCGCCCACATCCCCTACGCCCGGCAGGACCTGGTCGCCCTGGCACACCGCAGCGGCCAGGTCGTCAAGGAGGCGCACGGCGACCAGGGCACCGAACTGGTCGCGGACCTCGACGTCAGCGTGGCACGACAACTGCGCGCCTACCTCGAGGTGGACCCGTTCGCGGACGAGGTCGAGGCCTGGGAGCGGGAGACGGGCAGCTGACCGCAGCGCCGTTCGGCAGCGACGACGAGGCGGGCATCGCTGCGCGCCTGCGGGCGCTCGCCCTCGCCGGCCGCCGGCTGGGAGCTGCCGAGGACGAGGACGAGGTGTACGACCTCGCCGTCCAGGCCGCCATCGAGGTGCTGGCCGCCGACGCCGCGACCCTGTCGCAGTTCGACCGTGCCCAGGGCATCGCACAGGTGTTGCGCAACCACGGTCGGCTGGCGCCGTGGGAGCAGGAACGTCCTCTCGGGGAGTCCTACCTCCTGGGTGAGCACCCCCACCTCGGCACGTTGCTGCTCGAAGGGCACGCCTGGTGGGGGCCGGTCGACGACCCACGTCTGCAGCCGGGCGAACGCGAGCTTCTGGCCTCGCTCGGCAAGCAGACCGTCGCGATGGTGCCGGTGCACACCGGCGGCGGGGTCTGGGGCGGTCTGCACGTGCTGCGCGAGGACGGCGGTACGCCGTTCGTCGACGTCGACGTCGAGGTCCTGCACACGCTCGCCGCCCTGGTCGGCGGTGCGCTGCGCCACCTGCAGGACCGCGCTGTCCTGCGTGACATGGCCTACCGCGACCCGCTCACCGGGCTCGGCAACCGTCGCGCCGTCGACGAGCGCCTCGAAGCCGTCTTCACCGACGAGCGGCTGGCCACGCCGGTCGCGGTCGTGCTCGGCGACGTCAACGGCCTCAAGGAGGTCAACGATGAACGCGGTCACGGCGAGGGCGACCGTCTGCTGCGCGAGACCGCCGACATCCTGACCCGCGAGATCGCCCGGCACCCCCGGGGCCTCGCGGCACGCATCGGCGGCGACGAGTTCTGCCTGCTGCTCGAGGGCGTCACCGACGACGAGGTGCAGCAGGTCGCGATGCGGGTCATGACCGCGACGGCCACGCTCCCGACCGGGAGCGGGATGTCGTGCGGGTACGCGATCACCGATCGCCGGCCGGGCGGCGCGCCGACTCCCGGTGCGGCGGCACGTGCCCTGCTGCGACTGGCCGATGCGATGCAGTACCGGGAGAAGCGCCGCGCCCGGGCGCTGCGGGTCGACCCGCCGCTGACCCCGCCGGTCGGCGTCCCACGTCAGGAGCCGCGCCATCCCGCCCGCGACGTCGGGCGCAAGCTCGCCGCCGCCGCCCTGCAGGCCCTCCAGGCCGCACCCGACGACCTCGAGGTCCGGCTCGGGGCCCTCGCCGTCAGCGCAGCGACGACCCTCGGCGCGGCGGCCTGGTGGGTGTCGGCCAGTGACGGGATCGCGCTGGAGGTGCGGCGGGGCGAGTTCCTGCGCGATCCCGACACCGACCACGTCAACGAGGCGCAGGGCGTCGGGGACCGCTACCTGCTCGAGGACTACCCCGCATCCGCAGCGGTACTCGGCGGCGGCGCGTTCTTCGCCACGATCGAGGACGGCGAGTTGTCCGAACGCGAGTTCCTGGCCGCCAACCGCTACACCGCCGTGCTCGGGACCGGCGTCACCCGGGACGGCGTCGGCTGGCTGGTCGAGATCTGCGCCGACGCGATGACCGAACCGCTCGCCCCGCACGAGGGGCTGCTGATCGCGCTCACGTTGCTCGCCGCGGGGTCCGGCCCGGCCCAGGCGCTGGCACCACGTCCCGTCAGCGGACCGAGCGCATCACCGTGACGACCTTGCCCATGATCCTCGCGTCCTGTTCGGAGTGGACCGGGATCGGTTCGTAGGCCTCGTTGGCCGGGTCGAGGAACACCTCGCCGGCACGGGTGCGGCGGAAGAACTTCACCGTCGCCTCGCCGTCGATCAGCGCCGCACACATCTCGCCCTGCTCGACCGAGGGCTGCTCGCGCACGACCACGAGGTCGCCGTCGAGCACGCCGGCCTCGATCATCGATTCGCCGCGCACGCGCAGCATGAACAGCTGACCCTCGCCGACCAGTTCCTTCGGCAGCGCATAGACCGCGTCGACCCGTTCCTCGGCCAGGATCGGGCCACCGGCGGCGATCTCGCCGACCAGCGGGATGTTGCGCGACGAGGCGGGGCGCATCTCGAGCCCCATCTCGGGGTCGCGGCCCATCTCGAGCGCGCGGGGCTTGGTGGGGTCGCGGCGCAGGTAGCCCTTGGCCTCGAGCGTCTCGAGCTGGGCGTGGACCGACGAGGTCGACTTCAGCCCGACCGCGTCACCGATCTCGCGCACCGACGGCGGGTAGCCGTGGGCGTCGACGTGGGCGTGGATGACCTCGAGGATGGCGCGCTGGCGTGCGGTGAGGTCGTCGACGTCACGCATCTGCTCGGGGTTGGCGGCTTCCACGGCAGGCACTCCCGGTCTGCGGACCAGCCGAACGGGCGTTCGGACGGACGTGACCGTAACACCGATCCCGTCCGGATGCGAACATCCGTTCGAGAAACCGCTTGACGGCCGAACACGCGTTCGCTTCACTCGGTCTAGAACACCCGTTCGATTCTTCCCCGACGGAGGACGTGTCACACCCCCTCCGTAGCGTCGAACCCGACAGCGAGACCAACGCAACCCCACCGCCCCGGTGTGCGTCCACCACGGTGAACCACGAGGAGCCTCCGATGAGCACGATCGCGTTGCCGGCCACCACCAACCGCACCCGCACCGCCAGCCCGCGCCGCCCGTCGGCGGCCGTGATCTGGCGTCGGCGTGCGGTCGCGGTCCTCGCCCTGATCGTGGTGGCGTTCCTGATCACGGTGGCGATCGGCCGGGTGGGTGCCGAGGCCGAACTGCAGGACAAGGTCGCCGGTCACGTCGTGGTCCAGCCGGGCCAGAGCCTGTGGGAGGTCGCGGTCGCGACCGCACCCGAAGGCATGGACGCCCGTCGTCAACTCGACGACCTGGTCAAGCTCAACGGCTTCACCTCGTCGCAGGTGGACGCCTGGACCGTGGTCCTGCTCCCGGCGCGCTGACCGCCACGCCCACAGCACGACCGGACGGCCCGCGGGGCGGGGTCAGGCGGTGGTGGCCTTGGGTGGGGCGTCCTTGCGCAGGGTGAGCAGCGCCTCCTCGAAGTCCTCGGGGCCCTGGAAGTCCTTGTAGACCGACGCGAACCGGACGTAGGACACGTCGTCGAGGTCGTGTAGTTGGGCGAGGACCTTCAGGCCGACCTGCTCGGAGGTGACCTCGCGGGTGCCGCCGGCCCGCAGCGACTGTTCCACGCGGGCGGCCGCCCGTTCGAGTTCCTCCTGCGACACTCGGCCCTTCGCGGCGCCGGCCATGCCGTCGAGCACCTTCTGGCGCGAGAACGGCATCCGCACCCCCGAGCGCTTGAGGACCCACAGCTCGGGTAGTTCGACCCGCTCGAACGTGGTGAAGCGCGTGCCACAGACGCGACATTCGCGACGGCGCCGGATCGAGGCGCCATCGGGGGTCGGGCGCGAGTCGACGACCTTGTCGTCGTCGATCCCGCATTCGGGGCAGCGCACGCGCAACTTCTTCGCTCGGCTGCCGCGGACGGTACGGCCTTCCGGCCACTGGACCGAGCACCCTCGTCACGCCATGCGCACGCCACCTGCGCTCCCGCCCCACGCCGGGCCCGGCGGCTAGTGTCCGACCGCATGAGCGACCCGTTGCGCCCCCTCGACGACACCCCGGTGCCGGTCGGCCCGCCCGTGCTCGGGATCACGATGGCAGCACAGGCCGAGGTCGTCCACGGCTGGCTGGTCCGCGACCTCGAGGTACCCGACGGGCTCGACGGTCCCGACGGGATCCTGCAGGGCGGGTTCGCGGCCGGCGTCACCATCGACGCCGCCCGCGCGGCCGACCGGTTCGGTGCGCCACTGACCGCTCTCGACGCGCGACTGCTCGCGCCGACCCCGCTCGGTCGCACGCTGCAGGTCGCGGTCCGACCGACCGACACGACCGCGACCTACGAGGTCGAGACCCGCGACGGCGACCGGGTGCTGGTCGCGGCGACCGTCGAGTTGGCCGGCTACGACCCGTCGGCGCAGGCCTACGACCTGGTCGAGTTGGCCTCCGCGCCGATCCCGCAGGGCCGCGCCGAGTCGCCGTTCCCGCACTGCTTCGTGTGCGGCGTCGATCCCCACCACGAGCACGGTCTGCGGCTGCTGCCGGCCTTCGTCGACGAGGGCCGCATCTCGATCCCGTGGGTCTGCGACGAGGAGTTGGGCGGCGAGACCGGCATCGTCGACCCGTTGGTCATCTCGGCGGTGCTGGACTGTCCGACGGTGTGGTCGGCCTGGCACGAGGTCGAGGCCAACGACTGGCAGGGCGCGCTGCTGGCCCACTACCACCTGCGCATGTTCGGCGACGCGCCGGTGATGGACCCGGTCCGCACGGTCGCCCGGTTCGACGGCCTGGACGGGCGCAAGATCCGCGCCCGCGGCGCCCTGGTCGACGAGGACGGCATCGTCTACGCGATCTCGTCCGCGCTGCACATCGGCGTCGCCGAACTGCCGGCCGCGCCGTCGTGACGGTGACGGCGGGGCTGCTCGACGACCTGCGCGCACGCCAGGACGCGATGCTGGCCGACCTGCACGCGCTGGCCGCCGCAGAGTCGCCATCGACCGACGTCCCCGCGCTGGTCGAGTGCGCCGCGGTCCTGGGCGCGATGGGGCAGCGGCTGCTCGGCGCGGCGCCCGAGACGGTCGTCGTCGACGGCTGGCCCCACCTGCGCTGGCACTTCGGTACGCCACGGGTGCTGCTGCTCGGCCACTTCGACACGGTCTGGCCGCTCGGGACCCTCGCCCGCTGGCCCTTCGCGGTCGCGGACGGGATCGCGACCGGCCCCGGCGTGTTCGACATGAAGGCGGGCATCGTCGCCGGCTTCCACGCGCTGGCTGCCCTCGGCGGGCCGCCCGAGGGCGTGGCGGTGCTGCTGACCTCCGACGAGGAGACCGGTTCGCTGACCTCGCAGCCGCTGATCGAGGGGGAGGCCCTGGGCCTCGAGGCCGTCCTGGTGCTCGAGCCCGGTCTCGGCCGCGACCTCAAGGTGGCGCGCAAGGGTGTGTCGATCTACGACCTGACGGTCCACGGGCGCGCCGCCCACGCCGGGCTGGAACCGGAGAAGGGCGTCAACGCGCTGGTCGAACTCGCCCACCAGGTGTTGGCGATCGAACGTCTCGCCCGTCCCGAGCTCGGCACGACCGTCACGCCCAGCGTCGCGACCGCCGGCACCGGCACCAACGTGGTGCCCGGCACGGCCCGCGTCGCCGTCGACGTCCGTGTCGCGAGCGCCGACGAGCAACACCGGGTCGACGCAGCCATGCGCGCCCTGCCGCCGGTCCTGCCCGAGGCGCGCCTGGTCGTCGCGGGCGGGGTGAACCGGCCGCCGCTCGAGCAGGAGCACAGCGCGGCGCTGTACGCGAGGGTGGCCGAGGTCGCCCGACGGCTCGGGGTGGCGGCACCGGGAGCGGCGCGGGTCGGCGGCGCCTCCGACGGCAACTTCACCGCCGCACTGGGCATCCCCACCCTCGACGGGCTCGGTGCGGTCGGCGCGGGCGCCCACGCCGAGGGCGAACACGTCGAGGTGGCCTCGCTGCCCGAGCGGGCCGCGCTGGTCGCCGGGCTCGTCGCCGACCTGCTGGCATGACCGACCAGCCGCCGCCACCGCCGACGCCGCCCGAGCGTGGCGCCGCCGTCGCCGTACGGGGGTTGAGCAAGCGGTTCGGCAACGTCCAGGCGGTCGACCACTTCGACCTCGACGTCCCGCACGGGTCGTTCTTCGGGTTGCTCGGGCCCAACGGTGCCGGCAAGACCACCTCGCTGCGGATGATGACCGGCCTGCTGCGGCCCGACGCGGGCCGGGTGCTGCTCGGCGGCACCGACGTGTGGGAGGAACCCGAGGCGGTGATGGCACGCATCGGGGTGCTGCCCGAGGACCTGCGCCTGTTCGACCGGCTGCGTGGCCGCGAACTGCTGACCTACACCGGGTTGCTGCGCCGCATGGACGAGGTCGAGGTCGGGCGGCGGGCCGGACAACTGCTCGCCCTGCTCGACCTCGAGGGGGCGGCCGACGAGTTCGTGGTCGACTACAGCCACGGCATGCGCAAGAAGATCGCGCTGGCCGCCGCGTTGCTGCACGCCCCCGACCTGCTGTTCCTCGACGAGCCGTTCGAGGCCGTCGACCCGGTGTCGGGGCGGGCGATCCGAACCGTCCTGCAGCGGTTCACCGCACGCGGCGGCACGGTCGTGATCTCGAGCCACGTGATGACGCTGGTCGAGCAGTTGTGCGACCACGTGGCGATCGTCAACGCCGGTCGCGTGGTCGCCGCCGGGCCGCGCCTCGAGTTGGCCCCCGAGGGCCAACTCGAGGACGTGTTCGTGCGGCTGGTCGGTGGCCGCGACGTCGAGGAGGAGGCCCTGGGATGGCTCGGATCCTCCTCCGACTGAGGCTGCGGCTGCTGGTCAACACGCTGCGCCGCGGCGCCCAGGCCGTGCTCGCCCTGGTGCTCGGACTGGTGTTCGGGGTCGGCGGCGGTGCGCTGGTGGCGGCGTGGTTGGGCTCGACCTCGGACAGCGCGTTGTGGCCCGACGCGGTCGTGGTCGTGCTCGCCACGGGCTTTGCCGGGTGGCTGCTGCTGCCGATGCTGTCGTTCTCGACCGACGACACCCTCGACCCGCGCAAGTTCGCCCTGTTCCCGGTGCGGCCCGCCCGCCTCGTGCCGGGCCTGTTCCTGGGCGCGCTGGTCGGCGTCGGCCCGGTGGCGACGCTGGTGGCCACCAGCGGCGTCGTGACGGGCGCGTCGAGGCTGTCGGGCTCGGTGGCTGCCGCGGCCGTCGCCGCGGTCGCCGCGGTGCTGTTCGTGTTGGCCTGCGTCGTGAGCTCGCGGGCCTTGCTGGCCTGGGCGTCCGACGCACTGACCAGCCGACGGGGCCGCGACCTCGCCACCGTGGTGGCGGCCCTGCTCACGATCGCGTTCGTGGCGGCGGGGCAGGTGCTGCCACGGCTCGGAGCCGAACTGCTCTCCGCCGAGGTGTTGCAGCAGACCGCCGCCGTCGCGCGCTTCAGCCCCGGTGGGGCCGCCGGGCTCGCCGCCGGCGCCGCCGCCGCGGGGCGCCTCGGGGAAGGGCTGGCGTGGTCGGCGCTGCTCGCCGCCTGGATCGGGCTGATGCTGCTCGTGTGGACGGTCGCGGTCGCCCGGACCCGCACCACCACGCCGACCCCGTCGGCCGGCTCGCCGACGGGACGGGCGGGCCTGTACCCGCGCGCGCTGGCGTGGCTGCCCCGCAACCGCACCACGGCGGTGGCGGTCCGGTTCCTGCGTTCGCTGATCCGCGACCCGCGGGTGCGCACGCAGGCCATGAGCCAGGCGTTCATCATCGTGCCGATGCTGGCCATCTCGATCGGTGGCCTGCGCGGGGGCGCGGCCCCGCTGATCGCGACGTTCCTGGTCGTGCCGTTCGGCCTGATGGCCGCCAACCAGTACGGGCTCGAGGGGCCGGCGCTGTGGCAGCACCGGCTCGCCGGCGAGGATCCGCGCAGCGACATCCTGGGCCGCGACCTCGCCCTGGGTCTGCTGGGCCTGCCGCTGGCCGTGATCGTGGCCGTCGTGGTGGCGGGCATCTTCGACGTGTGGGACCTGCTGCCGATGGCGCTGCTGCTGGCGCTGGCGACCCTGCTGAGCCTGCTGGGCGTGTCCAATGCCGCCTCGGTCCTGGCGCCCTACCCGGTGCCCGAGGACGCGGGCAACCCGTTCGCGTCCAACTCCGGCTCACCGGGATCGGGCTGCCTGCAGGGACTGCTCGTGGTCGTCACGCTGGTCGTGCACGGCCTGATCAGCGTCCCGGTCGTGCTGGCCGCCACGCTGCCCGACACCGTCGGCGGACGGACGGCGGCCGCTGCCGCCGCGGTGGTCTACGGCCTCGGTCTGCTGGTGGTCGGGACGACGCTGGCGGTCGGCCGGGCGCGCAGCCGAGGGCCGGAACTGCTCATCTCCGTCGATCCGCGGCGGCAGTGACCGTGACCCTTGCGGACGAACTGGTGCTGCGCTGCCCCCACGGCGGTGCGGCCCTGCGGCGCGCCGGACCGGTCTGGCGTTGTGACGACGGTCACAGCTTCGACGTCGCCAGGCAGGGCTACGTCAACCTGCTCGTCGGCCGCAAGCACGCCACCGGGGACACCGCGCCGATGATCGCCGCCCGCGAACGGGTGTTGGCGGCGGGCCACCTCGACGTCGTCACGCAGGCGCTGGTCGAGGCCTGC